>JAISCK010000006.1 GCA_031265635.1 Spirochaetaceae bacterium | reverse complement strand
GCCCTTGCCGACAAGATAGGCGTCAACAGGACGAATCTTCTTAAAACCATCGAGGATTACAGGGGCTATGTAAGGGCAGGCAGGGACCCCGAATTCAACCGGGCCCTTCTTACCATGACCTTTGACGAAGCGCCGTATTATGCCTGCAAGTTTACCTGTAATGTCCAGGGAACCTTCGGCGGCATTGTTACCAATACCGACGCCCAGGCCCTGCGGCCCGACGGAAACCCCATACCCAATCTCTATGCCGCGGGCGAATGTGCCAGCGCGGGGACCTATGGGGCAAATCCCATGGCGGTAAATCTGGTATTCGGCCGTATCGCCGGGCAAAACGCCGCGGCCAACGCGCGCTAGAAAAAACCAAAACAGGGGCTGTCCGATGAACGGCTGACAGGGGGGTAGCGGGAGACTTGCAACGCAAGGCTCCCGCGCAGGGGGGCCGGGCAACAGAGCGGCTGTTTGCAATCGGCAGTATGGAAACAGGCCCCCCTTCCTGCTTTTACTTATTTGACTTCTTCGCGGTAAATTCTTCTTCCTTATTTGGGCTTTTCCGTCCGGGAGGCGGCTTCCGCCAGGGCTTCCCAGAGGGGGTCCATGCGGGGCAGGGCGCTGACGCTTATTGTCCGCCCGGTTTCGGGATGGGGGAAGGCCAGGGAGCGGGCGTGGAGCCTTATGCCGCCGCCTTTTTCGCTGCGGCGGCTGCCGTATTTAAGGTCGCCTTTTATATGGAGGCCGAGGGCGGCAAGCTGGGCCCGTATCTGGTGATGCCGTCCGGTTATGAGTTCAATCTCCAGAAAAAGATAGCGTATCCCCCGGCCCAGGCATCTGTATCTGAGCCGGGCTTCTTTGCGGCCGGGGCCGGGACTGTCAAAGGCCCTGCTTTTATTGACTCCGGCGTCGCTCGCTATCCAGTGAACAAGTTCACCTTCGCCGGCGGGGTCCGGCCCGCCCGCCACCGAGGGGTCCTCCAGCACGGCCCAGTATTTTTTCACCGCCCTTCCCTGGGAGAAGGCCCGGTTAAGCGCTGCCAGGGCGCCGCCTGTTTTGGCAAAGAGCGCGCATCCCGATACAGGCACGTCAAGGCGCTGTACCGCTTCGGCATGGGGGAAGCCGCCTGAACGGAGCAGGGCCAAAAGATCCTTCATGCCCCTGCCCGCGCCTTCCACGGCTTCCCCAACTTCTTTATTGATTACGACACAGCAAGGGTCATCGTAAAGGATTCTTTCGGGTGGTATCTTTTCCAACACGGTACTCCTATCTGTCCATCAGCCCGTAACGGAGCTTTTCTCTGATGATGCGGGCCGACGCTTCCTCAAGCCTTTCCCGGCTGATGACGCCGCCGGCAAGGGCGGCAAGAACGGCCCTGTGGGTTTTGAGTATGTCGGGGGGCCAGACCATGACCATATCGGCGCCGGCGTTGAGCGCGGCGACAGACGCTTCGCCTGTCGAGGGAAAAAGGGAACGCACCGCCTTCATGGAAAAATCATCGGTGAGTATGATGCCCTCAAAACCCAGTTCCTCCCTGATCCAGGAACGCATAACGCCGGGCGAAAGGCTCGCGCTCGGTTCGCCGTTCATGGCGGGAACCGCCGCGTGGGAGACTATGAGGGCGGCGGGGGCGGCCTTTTCGATTACGGTCTTAAACGAAGCAACAAGGTCCCGGAGTTCTCCGGCGGTATAGGGCAGCGCGTTGCTTCCCTCATGGGGGTCGTTCCCTCCGTGGCCGGGAAAATGCTTTACCGCCGAGGCTACGCCTTGTTCCCTCATGGCGCGGACAAAGCGCGAAGCCGCTTCGCCGGCAAAGGCGGCGTCCCTGCCGTAGGAGCGGTCGCCGAGAAAGGCGCTGTTGTCATCGGTGAGTATCTCGGCGACAGGGGCGAGATTCATGGTAATGCTTAAAGCGCCAAGCCCCGCCGCCGCCCGGAGCGCGCTGCCGTAGACTTCGTCAAGGGCCGCTTCGCCGCCTTTTTTGCGCGCTTCGTCGCCGTAAAAAAGGGGCGGCGGAAAAGAGCCCGCAACAAAAGCAAGGCGGTTCACGGTCCCGCCCTCATGGTCCACGGCAATAAAGGGAACGAGGCTTTCCCCGGCGACAAAATCCCTGGCTTCGGCGATAAAACCCGCGACAGCTTCGGGGTTGTCCGCGATGTTATACGAAAAGAGCATAAGAGCGCCCGGAGGGACTTCTGAAAAAATTTCTTTCATCCACAGGGGGAGTGTTTCTTTGCCGTCGGTTCCGGCCATAAGGACCTGGGCCGCGAGACGCCCGTCGTCAAGTGAACGGGCAAGGGAAAGCGCTTTTACCCAGAGCGCGGCTTCCGCGGCCTTCTCCGAGGCTTCGGCGCGTTGGGCCTCAGAGACCGGGCCTGACGCTTTCACCCCTTGGGCTTTATAACAGGAAACAGGGGCCAGGGCCGCCGCGCCGTACCACAGGACTTGCAATGCCAAACACAGGATACGCTTCATGGTGATACACTACTATATGCAAAAAAAGCCGTCCTGTGTAGCATGGAGCTATGTCCCTTAACTGGAAAGAAATCAACCTTGTACTCTCGGAACTTGACCTTGAGGGCGGACAGATACAAAAGATCACCCAGAGTACCTTTGATGTCCTGGCCCTCCATATTCACAATCACGGCAAAACCACGGTACTCCTTGCGGCCCTCAGCCCCGGAGCGTGCAGGATACACGAAACATTCAGGGCGGTTCCCCGCGGCGGCAAGCCCCTGCGCTTTGCCGAATTCCTCAAAGCCCGCATAGTCAACGGGAGGATTACAAAAATTGAACAGCTTGGAGAAGACCGCATAGTCCGTATGCTCGTCCGTTCAGGCGGGGAAGAACTCAGGCTGTACATACGGCTCTGGTCCAACGCGGCCAATGTAATCGTAACAGACAGCGGCGGTGCGGTCCTTGACGCCATGCGCCGCAGCCCCAAACGGGGCGAAGTTTCCGGGGGCTTTTACCGGCCCGAACAGGACACGGGGCCTGACGTTCAACCTAAAACTCCGGCGCGGGAATATGAAGTCAGGGACCTGGGACCGGAAGGCTCCTTTAACGAACAGGTTGACTCTTACTATGCCGAACAGGGCGGCGCCCTTTCCCTTGAGGCGCTTAAAGCGGAGGCCCGCAAAATCTACAGCGGCAGGATGGGAAGGCTGGCTGCTTCGCTTGAGGCCCTTTCGGAAAAACAGGCGGACTTTGCCGCTTCCGGTTCGCTGCGCCATTACGGCGACATCATCATGGCAAACCTCGCTTCTATCAAAGCCGGGGACAGTTGGCTTGAGGCCGATGATTTTTCTACCGGGGAAAGGGTCAGGATACGCCTTGACCCCCTGAAAAACGGACCGGTCCAGGCCGAAGTATATTACCAGAAGCATAAAAAGGCAAAACGAAGCCTTGAAGATGTTGAAACGGAAATCAGGGCCGGCAGGGAAGAACTGGCCCGCCTTGAGGGCATCCTTGAAACGCTCCTTGCCGAAACCAACCCCCTCCGCCTGTACAGGCTCGTCAGGAACAAGGGCCTCCAGACCAACCGGGAAAACGCCTCCGGCCCCAAACTGCCGGGCCTTTCCTTCCGCAGGGGGGACTGGACCATACTCGTAGGCAGGGACGCAAAGGAAAATGACGCACTGCTCCGCAGGCATGTAAAGGGCAACGACCTCTGGCTTCACGCCAGGGATTATCCGGGCTCCTATGTGTTCATCAAACAGAAACAGGGCAAATCCTATCCCCTTGACCTGCTCCTTGACGCGGGGAACCTCGCCCTGTTCTATTCCAAAGGAAGAAACGCGAAAAGCGGCGATCTTTTTTACACGCCGGTAAAATACCTGCGCCGTGCAAAGAACGGCCCAAAGGGCCTTGTGATACCAACCCAGGAAAAAAACCTTCATATTACTCTTGAAGACAGCCGCCTCAGGGAACTGGAAAAATGCCGCGTCGAGTAAGGCGGTTTCGCATCTTGCATTGAAATCCCGGCGGCTTTACACTTTAGGCATGGGGAAAACTCGCCGGAGGAACAAAATACGCTCCATGATAGCCGGAGGTCTCTTCTATCCCGAAGAAAAGACCCAGGCTGAAGCGGAACTTGTTTCCTTCGGCATGAAAAGTCCCGGCGAGGGAGACGCCCGCGCCGTTCTTGTACCCCACTGCGCCTGGAGTGTTTCGGGAAAAACAACAGCCGGGGCTTTCCTGCAATGTCCCGGAGAAAACAATCTTAAGCGGATAGTGCTGCTGGGGTCCCTGCATCACAGCGGGGAACAGGGGCTTTTTATCACCGAATCTGATTTTTTTGAAACGCCTCTGGGGAATATGCCCGTATGCCGGGATCTCTGCCGGGCCCTCGCGTCCTGTTCGGCCCGCTTTGAGATAAACGATATTCCCCACCTGCGGGAACATGCCTACGAGGTTGTCCTTCCCTTTATCAAATACCGTTATCCCCGCGCCTTTCTGGTGCCTGTTCTCCTGGGCGGCGCTAGCGTCCCCCTTGTCTCCGCCCTGGCCAGGGCGCTGAGGGCGGTGTTTACGCCCATACTCAAGGATACCCTTTTTGTGATTCCAAGCTGCGCTTCCGTCGGCACGGACAAGGAAGCGGCGGAACAGGAGGCCAAGCTCTTTCTTTCCCTCCTGGGCGGGAAAAAGGCCCGCGAATTGATGAAAGCCCGCGAACAGGGTAAAATCAGCGCATGCGGAACCCCCTTGACCGCGGCCCTTCTGGGAAGCGGTCTCTTCGAGAAACATACGACGCTGACAGGCCCGGCGCTCCACTATACAAGGGAATCAAGCGGGGAATTCATCTATTATACCGCTCTTGCCCTGGACTAGTCCTCTTCGTTCTTTTTTTGGTCTCTCCCGCCGCCCAGGAAACGTCCTCCCTGCCGCCGGCCTCCCAGGGGTACGATCTTGAACCCGGCGTCATACTCCGCGCGTACCAGTACACCTTTCCCGAAAAAATAAAATCCGTCGTGTATTCCGGCGGCGAGTGGATCATCAACGGAGAAGACAGAAGTTTCGCCTGGGCCCACGGCCGCATACTTCCCCTTGAGAAAAAAGACCAGTGGGCCTCATTCAGGCCCTATTCTTTTGAAATCTACCCCAGGGAACTTTTCGATCCAAAGGACTATTCCCCGGAGGAAGCGGCGGAGATCAGGGCCCAGGTTGCCAGGGAAGAAAACTACGGCAGCCTTGATTACGAAAATAGCTTCCGCGCCTTTCTCTACGGCGGCGGAAACAGGGCCGAGCTTGAGGCCCGTCTTGTCCGCGTGCGCTTTCTTGGACGGGACGCCACCGTACACCGGGAGATACGCGACGCCCTTGCGCGCATAGACAGCGCGCTTACCAGGGAAAGCGCCGGGGACGCGGAATTAAAACGCTTTCTGGATTCCCTTGCCCCCATAGGCGCCTACAACTGGAGAGCAGTCCGGGGGGGCCGGGGCCTGAGCTACCACAGTTGGGGCCTGGCCCTTGACCTGCAAAACAGGCAGGGGGAAGGGGCCGTCTACTGGCAGTGGGAACGGGAGCGCAACCCGGACTGGATGTTCATTCCCCTTGAAAGGCGCTGGCAGCCTCCTAAAAAAGTGATACGGGCCTTTGAGAACGAAGGCTTTATATGGGGCGGCAAATGGCTGTTCTTTGATACCATGCATTTTGAATACAGGCCCGAACTCCACGAAATCAACCGGCTCCTCGCGGCCCGCGAAGGCGACTTTAGAATTGTTACGCCAAGGAATGACGCCGGCATACACCACATCATCCCCCAGGTTATTGAACGCTGACAGATCCTAGCCGGACAGGGCTGCCACGGCGGCGCCGAAAAGGGATGCCTGCTCCACCGGGCCTATGGTGTAGCTTCTGGGGAGCTTTGCCGTAAG
>JAISCK010000245.1 GCA_031265635.1 Spirochaetaceae bacterium | reverse complement strand
GAGGAGTGAGGCGAGTACGGCAAAGCGGGAGGCCAGGGGGCCGGTAAATTCCCCGAAGCGCGGGAAAATCCCCCCTTTCAAATTTTGCTCCTGAATATCTTGTTGAAGAAAACCGAAAGATAATCCCGAAGCCCCGACGGTTTTCTGCCGAAACGCTTGTTGAATTCCGCCACCGCGTCGGACAGGGAATAGCTTGCGCCGTATTTTTTTTTCAGCAGGTCCCAGTACTGTACAATCCAGAGGTAGAGATCGCTCGCTGTAGCGCCGGGAAACAGATACCTGATTTTTTCGTCTATGACGATTTCGATTATGGGCCGGTACACATTGTAATACCAGGAGATCAGGGCGTCCTGAAACGGTATGGCGTCCAGCACTTTTTCGTTGAGGTAGTATTTGTGAACCAGTATGTGTTCGTATACCAGGTCGTAGGAGCCGGGGGAAGAAAAATCAAGGTCATCGCATCCAGAGAGTTTTCCGAAATTCGTTTTTTCGTAGAACAGTTTTTTTTCGTACGCGAGGACGGCTTTTTTAAGGTCCCCGGTGGTCATTGACGGGTCTATGGGGATTTCGCTTGAAAGGCTCGTAACTTCGGCGTCAATGTCAACGCAGCCCTGGCTGCGGGCGACCGACACCCGGTGGTTCCCGTCCCTGACAAAGTATACGCCCCCTATCTCATAAAGCTGTATGGGCGGGAGTATCACGTCCTTGAGGCGGGCCTTGTCCACCCTTTCCCAGCGCATCCTCAGATGTTCGTATCTCGGCAGAAAATACTTGTTAAAATCCCTGTAGCGGCCCTCGCTTCCCACTATCAACTTAAGGGGCACCGCCCGCATGCCCCTGTAGGTTTCGTTTTTCGGCTTGATTATTTTTTTGACATCTTCAAAAGAAAGAAGGCTGTCCCTCCCGGCATGAAAAAGATGCTGGAGCCTTGAGAGCAGGGCCCTGCCCCTGGCCCGTGAAAAATCCTCCGCCGCCTGCATGGATTCAAAATCTTTCATCGCCTGTCCTTAACATCAATGACATAATGGCCAAAGGCGTTTATCACCCTGGTTGTGCGGTACTTGCTGTCCCGCACGGAATTCAAATCGTACAGATGCACATGGCCGTGCACGAGGTACGCGGGCTTGAAAACTTCTATAAACCAGCGGAATGCCTTAAAGCCCCGGTGACAGGGGTCGTTAAGGTCATGGATGCCACGGGGAGGGGCGTGGGTGAGGAGTATGTCCACAAAACGGCCCCGGAATACGCGGTTAAAGAACAGTTTCGGGATGAGGGCGAGTATCCTGAGGTACATTTCAAAATCGCTAAACTGGTTGCCGCCCCGGTTATACCGCATGGAACCGCCCAGGCCCGCCACAAGGAGCCCGCCCTCGCGGGTTATCTTTGATCCGGCGTGGGTCGCCCCCGAACCCCGGTAAATATCAGCCCTGAACGCTTCCATGGAGAAGCGCTCTTTCCGGTACAGGGGCAGGTCCTCAAGATTGTGGTTGCCGAATACAAAGAGCAGGGGCTTGTTCAGCGAGGATACGATAAAATCAAGGTAATCCATGGGAAGGTCCCCCGCGCCAAGTACCAGGTCTATGTCCGCGAAGCGTTCTTTTATGGACGCGGTATATACCAGCGGATCAATCTGATCCGAGACGCAGAGTATTTTCATCCCCGCTTCTTGTTTCCGCCGCCGTAATCAATCTTTTGCAGCAGTTCCTGAAGCTGTTCCTTGTTGAAAAGTTCCACAGGCCGGGAGTCGGCGAAGTCCATGGCGGAACGCAGAAAACCCGAACTGGTTACGGCCATGGCCCTGGTCATGTTCTGGTTTTTCATGTCGTCGAGGAGGGTTCTGATTTTGCCCTCGTCAACCATGTCCGGGGCGCGGAAAAAGCGTATGAGCCTCGGCGCCTTGCGTATGTTCCGCCATTTCGCCGAATCGTTTTCCACGGCGATTATGTCGCCGCCCGAAGGGGTGAATTTTTCATCCTGAACCGTAAGGGCCAGCGCCTGGGTCGCTATGGCCTTGCAGATCTCAAGGAATTCCCCGCTTCCGGCGGTGAGGTAATCCTTCATCCTGTCGTCTGCCCGGTATTCCTGGTACTGGGAAAGTTTTGCCCCCACGTCGCGGAAATTCTGTTTCCGGGCGTAGATTTTGTCCCACTGGGCTATGGCCTTGTCCAGCTCCCTGGTTTTCTCGTAACACATGGCGAGGAAGTAGCGGGCGTAAAGGGCTTCGGCGCTGCCTTCGTCGGTAACGGCCCTGACCGCCCGGTCAAGTTCGGGTATGGCCTTGTCAACGGCGTTGAGGGACATATAACAGCCGCCCCGTTCAACCAAAGCCTTGACCTTGAAGGCCGCGTCCCGCTGGGCCTTTTCAAAGGAAGCCAGGGCGCCGTGATAATCCTTGTTGTCCTTCTGTATCTTGCCCAGGTAAAAGTATGCCTGGGCGTTGTCGTTCTGGTATTTTATGGCCGTCTCAAGTTCAGCCCTGGCGTTGGGGCTTTTTTTGTCCTTGTACAGCATGACGCCGAGTTCGTAGTGTACCTTGCCGTCCCGGGGGTTTAGTTCGCCCGCCTTGCGGAGATATTTTTCGGCCATATCGCTGCGGTTTCTTTCGGCGAAAAGCTTGCCCACCCAGTAGTAGTACTCGCCCCTGACCGGTTCCATTTTGATAAGCAGAAGGTATTCCTTAAGGGCCTCCTCAAGCTGGCCGAATTTATAGTAAAGCTGGGCTGTCTGTCTGCGGAATTCAAGTTCGGGAATGACGCCCCTGACGCCTATCTGGTTGACGGCCTTGAATTCCAGGAGGGCCAGTTCGGCCTTGTTTTCCGCCAGGTAGGCTTTGCCCAGGAAATAGTGGAGTTCGGCGTTGCGCTGGTCCCTGGCAAGCAGGGCCTTCGCGGCCTTTATGGCGCTCTGGGTTTTTCCTTTTTTGAGGAGCTTCTCAAGCGTTTCGAGACGCTGGGGAGCGGCAATGGACTTGATCAGAATCATGGCTAAAAAGCCTATACCGACGACGAGGATGATGATAACCGCTAATACTAAGTTCATGGCATATTCCGTTTCACTATGATATAGTGTATTATAAATAAAGAAGAGGGTGGGGTAAAGATGAGGAAAATAGCCTTTCTTGGGCTGGGTGTGTGTTTTTTTCTAACAACGGGACTTTTCCCGCAAAATTCTTTTTTGAAGGGAGAAGAATTTTTTCTCGCCAATCTGCCGGGGGAAGCCCTGCCCCTCCTTGAGGCTGCCGTTGCCGAGGATTCCGCCCATGTCAGGGCCGCCCTGTATCTGGGCATGGCCTATACGCAGCTTGGCCGGAACGACGAGGCCATAACGGCGTTCAGGAGGATACTTCCCAGGGCGGGAAACCAGAGCGCCCTGGTAGCCTTCAATCTGGGGAATGTGTATTTTATCAAAGGGGAAAGCGTTTTTGCCGAGCAGTTTTACACCCAGGCTATACGGGAAGACCCTTCCTATGCCCCGGCCTGGCTTAACCGCGCCAACGCCCGCGTAAAAAACGGCAACCTTACGGACGCGGTTTCCGACTATGAACACTACCTTGTTTTGGAGCCGCTGTCTCCAAAGCGCGCTTCTATAGAAAGCCTGGTGCGGTTTATCCGTGATGAATTCCGCACGGCTGAGGAAAGAAGGCTCGCCGCCGAACAAGAGGCAGCGGCGGTGGCCGAGCGCAGGCGGCTGCTGCTTGAGGAAGTGTCCGCCTCGCTGCAGGCCGCCGCCGAAGAAACCCGGGGCCTTTCGGCGGGAAGCGAGAACGTGCTGGGCTATGAAGGCGAATTCGAACTGGAATAAGATACGGGCGGCAGGGAGGAATTTTTGATGAACCGGAAGAACTTGTTTATCCTCATCGGCGCGGGCGCGGCGGCAGCCGTTCTCGTTGTTGTCTGTATGGTGTTTTTTTTCAGGGGCGGGTCCGCGGAAAACAACGGGGGCCGGGCCAATACCCTTGCCCTGGCGGCGGAATATATAGCCCAGGGAGAATACCAGCGGGCGCTGAATCTTCTTGACGGGCTTCTTATAGCCGACGCCAATGACACCGAGGCCAGGGAACTCCGGGACAGGGCCATAGCCGCCGGCCGGGACGCCGCCGCGACTGCCGCGGGTGCCGAAAGGGGCAGTGACGCTTCGCTTGCCGCGGCCGCCGAGGCGTTTAAGGACGCCGTATCCCGGCTCCCCTCAGGCACGGGAGGGCAGGGGGCCGCAGAGGCCGGGCGCGGGGCGTCATCTGAGGCTGAG
>JAISCK010000098.1 GCA_031265635.1 Spirochaetaceae bacterium | reverse complement strand
TCGCCCAGATGCATGGACACCGTAGGCGCGGACAGGAGCCTTAGTATGGTTCCCGAAAGAAGATGCTGGCCCGAATGCTGCACGGTAAAATCCCTGCGCCGCGCGGCGTCAAGAACAAGCAGCGCCGGGCCGCTCTCAAGTTTTGCGTTACGGCCAACAAGATGGAGGATTTCGCCCCCTTCTTCCTTCACGTCAATGAGGGGAACTTTGTTAATGCTGCCCCGGTCGCCGCTCTGCCCGCCGCCCTCAGGATAAAA
Source organism: Spirochaetaceae bacterium (assembly GCA_031265635.1). Taxonomy (GTDB): domain Bacteria; phylum Spirochaetota; class Spirochaetia; order Treponematales; family Breznakiellaceae; genus JAIRTD01. The sequence continues at coordinate 3,107 of JAISCK010000098.1, read as the reverse complement.
GATGGTCCTGTCAAGAAGCACCGCGAGGTAGCCGTCTTTCTCCCGGAGTTCCAGGATGTTCGCGGAAAAAGGCCCGCCTGACAAGGTAGCGCCTTCTCCCTCCGCGCGGCCTTCCGCCCCGGTGTAATCGTAATAAAGCCGCCCGGTACGCACGGTCAAGGCTTGCCCTTCTTTTCGATTTTTGCCCAGGTGTCCCGCAGCCCTATGGTTTTGTTGAACACCGGCCTGTCCCCCCCGCTGTCCCGGACAAAATAGCCAAGCCGTTCAAACTGAAAGCGGTCCCCTTCCCCGGCCCTGGCAAGGCAGGGTTCGCCCCAGGCATCGGGAATGACCGTAAGGGAACCGGGATTGAGGTTGTCGGTAAAGGAACCGGGGCTGCCGTCGGGACGGGGGGCAACTTCCATGGGCCGCTCAGGGGTAAAGAGGTGATCGTATATCCGCACTTCAAGGGGAAGGGCGGCGGACGCGGAGACCCAGTGTATGGTTCCCCTGACCCTGCGGTTGTCCGGGGCGTTACCTCCCCTGGTTTCGCTGTCATAGGTGCAGCGCACCGCGATTATCCTCCCCGAAGCGTCCTTGTCAAAACCCGTACAGGTAATGATGTAGCCGTAGCGGAGCCGTACCGAATTTCCGGGGAAGAGCCTGAAATATTTGGGCGGCGGGACTTCTTCAAAATCTTCCCGCTCTATCCAGAGTTCTCTGGAGAAGCAAATTTTCCGCACGCCTGCCGCAGGGTCTTCGGGGTTGTTTACCGCTTCAAGCTCTTCGGTCTTTCCTTCCTCCCAGTTTTCGATGATGAGTTTCAGGGGATTGAGTACCGCCATGACCCTGAGGGCCTTTTTGTTAAGGTCTTCCCTGAGACAGTACTCAAGGAGGGCTATGTCCACCATGCTGTCCGTTTTGGCAATGCCTATGCGGGTCATAAAATCCCGCAGGGCTTCGGGCGTATAGCCTCTGCGGCGGAGCCCGGCCAGAGTGGGCATGCGGGGATCGTCCCAGCCCGAAACATGCTTTTCCTGAACCAGGCGAAGGAGCCAGCGTTTGGAAAGCACCGTATGGGTAAGGTTGAGCCGGGCAAATTCAATCTGCCGTGACGGAAACACCCCGGCTTCTTTTATAAACCATTCGTAAAGGGGACGGTGTATCTCATATTCAAGGGAACACAGCGAATGGGTGATGCCCTCCCTGGCGTCGGAAAGGGGATGCTGAAAATCATACATGGGGTAAATGCACCAGGCGTCGCCGGTGCGGTAATGGGTTGCCCGCCTGATACGGTACATTACCGGGTCCCGCATGTTGAGGTTGGGATGGGTCATGTCTATCCTGGCCCTGAGCGTCTTTGAACCGTCGGGGAACTCGCCGGAACGCATACGGGCGAAAAGGTCAAGGTTTTCTTCTACCGGACGGTCCCTCCAGGGGCTGTTCCTGCCCGGCGGCGTAAAGGTGATATTGTTTTTGTCGGGAACCGCGGTCCCCCGGTATTCCCGGATTTCGTCCTCGGTGAGGTCATCCACATAGGCCCGGCCCTTTTTGATGATGGTAACGGCAAGCTCATAGAGGTATTCGTAATAATCGGAAGCGTAGTATTCCCGGTCCTCCCAGTCAAAGCCCAGCCACCTGATATCCCGCTTTATGGCCTCGACATACGAAATATCTTCTTTTTCGGGATTGGTATCGTCAAAACGGAGATTGCACTTGCCGCCGAATTTGGCGGCCATGGAAAAGTCAATCGTCAGGGCCTTGCAGTGCCCGATATGCAGCCAGCCGTTGGGCTCAGGAGGAAAGCGGGTATGCACATAGCCGAAGCGGCCGCTTTTCAGGTCTTCGGCGATAAAATCGCTGATAAAGTCGCCGCCCGGAAACTCCGCACCCGGATTTGACGCGCCCGAAACAGCGCCGGGCGGATTTTTTGTGCCATCACCCATTGTTTTGCTCCCTCATATACGGGTCTGCCGGAAAAACTTAGAAATCGGTCAAATAACAGATTCCGATGAGCAGCAAAGCCCCGAGCGCCGCTTTGTCGGTAAAATTCAAAAGCCGTCCGAGTTTGCCGCCGTACCACCAGAAAAGACCCATTTGGGTATCAATACGCAGCGTGTATTCGGTAAAATCATCTTTATGGCTCTGTGCGCCAAAAAAAAGATAGGCCAGTTCCTCCAGAATCACCCCAAATTCCGCCAGGGCTTCCTGTAAATTACCCTGTTCCAGGGCGCTGATAAAGCCAGGAATACGGTCCTCCAGCTTGCGCTTGCGGTCCTCGTCGGCCTGATCTACCCAGGTTTTTTGGATCAAAAGGTCAAGATTATTTTGAAAATGCTCCAATAAACCACGGGAGGACTCCCCCCATGCCTGCCCCGCGCCGGGGCAAAAGGCGGAAAGATACCGGCCATAATCCGCCCCGATACCGAGGATTTCGGCAAAATCCCGGGCCGCCTGCACCGCGGGCCCCTCTCCCTCGGCATAACCGCCGGAAGGAAACAAAGCCTGAGTAATAGCCTGATATTCCACAGGGATGGCCCCGTCAACCCGGGCCGAACACTTAAACATAACTCTACCATGCCAAAGAAAAGAAAAAATATCAACCAACCCAGGAACCCGCTACGCGGGAGAGGCAAGCAGGGTATGGTTGTTCTCATAAGGTATTTGACTCAGGGTCCATACCCTTGGTTCCGCCGCAAGCGGTCGGGGTATGGACCCCTCGCAACGAATCAATAAGGCCAATTTCAAAAGCGGAAGGAAGAATGTACCGAAAAGCAGGAAGGGGGGCGCATTTCCTCACTGCCGGAGGCAAACAGCCGCATCGTCGTCGCGCCCCCCTCCGGGCGCACTATGTTGCGCCCTACCCCCCAAGTGAGTACGGAAGAATTTTTAACCGCAAAGTCGAAGAAGTCGAAAAAGTAAAAGAAAAAGAATAGGGTCCGCGAATGAACGCTAATTAACGCGAATAAAGAAAAAACCTATTCGCGGACTTTTCTCTTCGTTGTTATATATATTTTCCCCCCTGTGTAGTGCCAGAAGCCCTTTGCATACGCTTAGTGAACTTATTTGACTTTTTCTCATATAATTGACCGCGAAGCGGTCTACTTTGCGGTGATATATTTTTCTTC
>JAISCK010000062.1 GCA_031265635.1 Spirochaetaceae bacterium | reverse complement strand
ACGGTATCCCCTACCACCCGGACAGCCGGGAGGGTCCGCAGGGCGGCCACTACCGGGACGGCCTCGCGGGGTATATACCCCATGCAAAAAAGACCCCTGCCGCCTTGTACCCCGACCATAATTCTGAGGGCCGCCGGGTCCGCCCGGTTCTCCGGTTCCGGGACTATGAAGGCCCTTACCTGGGCGGGAGAATAGGTGGCCAGGCGGACTAACGCCTCCGGACGGCTCCCGAAGGATGTGCCGGCGGCTTTGACTTCTACCGCGCCTTTCTTCACGATGGCCCAGGCCTGGACGAAAGCGTCATGGCGGGAAACATCCTGGCTGATCCGGTTGGCTATCCTGCAAACTGCTGATTTGTTCATTTCGTATCTCCTTAACTATTGATATTTATAATATAAACCATAAACATTTATTATGTCAAGTAGTTAAAGTGAAAAAATTAACTTTTTCAATCATTTTTTTTGCGTTATCAATAAAGAGAGTTGACGAAAGGTCGATAATAGGGCTATATTCAAGAAGGAGGTCATGAATGGGAAAAGCCAAGATTATACGGTTGCTATTGGTAGAACAGGGGAATATATCGGAGGCGGAGCTTGCCCGGCGTCTGGTAACGGCGGGTCTTCCTACCATGTCCCCACAGAATTTCAGTCAAAAAATGAAGCGTGAAACTTTCAGCGATGAGGAACTATGCAAGATTGCGGAAGTTATGGATGCCGAATATTTTGTAGAGCACCGAGAAGGGTTCAGGCTCAAGGATGGTAAGATCATTGAAGGGTAGTTTTCTAAGCCCCAGACCCAGCAAAGCGGGAAAGTTCTGGGGCACCCTTACCATGCGCCCTACTTACTTCCCCTTTCACCACCTAAGCGCCGCCCTCCTTGCCGGGCCAGTAGACAGGCCAGAGGAAACTGCAAACCCGCCATAAAGCCCCGGATCAGATAAAAAACCTTCAAAAATCCCTTGATAATACAATATATATACTGTATAATAATTGTATGACGGCAAGGGAAGTAGCGGTAAAACTTGAAGCGCACGGCTGGGTGTTGGACCGGATCAAAGGTTCCCATCACACCTATGCCAAAGACGGACAACGCTCAATTCCGGTTCCCTTCCATGGCAATAAAGACCTGGGTATTCTAGGAAAGCGAATACTCAAAGAGGCCGGTATAAATGACTAGGAGGTATGACCATGACTTATAACTGTACCATTGAGCAAGAAGGAGATATGTTTATAGTCCAGTTTCCGGATATGCCGAATATACAAACATTTGGCAACACTCATGAGGAGGCCCTAGCAATGGCCCAGGAAGCCCTTGAGGGTTGTCTTGAATCCGATATTTCTCGCGGATTGCCTGTTCCTCCTCCTGCCTCTAAAGAGGGTTATCCTGTTCCCGTAGCAAACCATATCGCCCTATCCCTCCGGCTCCGGGAGCTCCGGGGGGAACAGAGCCAAACCGATATAGCCCGGAAACTGGGGCTTTCCTATCAGTCATACCAGTGTCTGGAAAATCCCCGTAAGGCAAATCCTACGGTAAAAACCCTTGAACGGATCGCCCGTGTCTATGGCCGGGAATTAAGTATTTCCATGTAATCTCCCCTTGTAAGGCCCCTGAAAAGAGCCCCGGATCATGCCGGGCAACGGAACAGCGATGCCCTCGCCAGCCAGTATATGAACAGCGCCCAGCTTGGCGGCGCGGGGGCCATAACACGGAGGCCGGAGGCGGGAAACTAACTTAAAATACATATCTCCCCGACCGTGATGTCGTCCCCTGGCGCGGTTTTTCCGCACCAGCGCCGTATTTCGGCTTCTATGGCGGCGGCAAAGTCCGCCTCGCGGCGTACTTCCGTAAGCAGGGCAAGGCAGCGGTCCATGCCGTAGGAAACGCCCTTGGGGTTTTTCATGTCAATGAGGCCGTCCGAAAAAAGCGCGGCGCGGAGCTGTTTTTTGAGGGGCATGACAAAGCCTTTTTTCGCGCCGGGGTTTTCTTCTATGCCCAGGGGAGGGTACGAAGCCGGGACCGTGAGGAGGCTGTCTTTTCCCGTAAAGACGCACACGGGCGGAAAACCAAAGTTGTGTATTTCGACACGCTGGTTTTTGAAATCCGCGTAAACCAGGGCCGCGGTAACGAAGATTTCTTCGGGGCAGAGGGCCCGGACAAGGGCGTTAAGAGCGCTGTTGACAGCCCCGGCCCCGGGCCTGAGCTTAAAGAGCTTTACGGTCTCAAAGAACGCGGCCAGTTCCGAGGCGACCAGGGCCGCCGAAATATTTTTACCCGCGACATCAAAACACCCGGCAAGGCAGCGGTCTTCTTCTATAAATTGAAGGCGGTAAAAGTCCCCGCCAAGCTCGCCGGCCATGCGGTTATAAAAACGCGCGCTGATACGCCTGTCGTCATGAGCGCCCCCCGTCATGGCGCGGCGCTGAATAGCGGCGCCCCGCATGAGTTCAAGGCGAATTTTCCCTTCAAAATCAGCGGGAGGGGCGTTTGTAACGGTCCGGGACGGCTTTTTTCCCACACATAACTATATCCCATATCCACGGCCATGAGAATGTCCCTGTTTCCCGAAAATTTCAAATTTGAAACAGCTTCCGGTAAAAAAATTGTTTTTTTCGCGGTTTTATGGTACAATAAACGGAGTGAATATTATATCGGGCCTTAAAAAAGTAATCAGCCAGGGTTTTAACACCCTTTTGGGCAAGGCGTCCCGGATACGCCAGGACAGGCGGTCGCCCCTGTCCCCGCTGGCGGACCGCATGCTTTCCGACGCCCTCAGGCTTGCCGAAATCCCGTCTCCTACCCGCAGGGAGGAGCCCAGGGCGGCTTTTATTCTTGAACGCTTACATGTCCTGGGCCTTGCTTCCCATGTGGACGAGCAGGGCAATATACTTTCCCGGCTCCGTTCCCCCGACGCGGGCGACGGGCCGCCCCTGCTTCTCTTTACCAACCTCGGCTCTTCCCGCTGGCATTCGCTGGAAAGCATTTCCGATGTGGACGCTGATTTTGCCGCCGGGGCGGGGCTTGCCGATGTGCTCGGCGCGGTCGCTCTGCTGTCCCTTGCCGAAGGGATAGTCTCGGGGCGTCTTGCCGCCGGGCGGGATATACTGCTGCTTTTTCTTGCCCGGTCCCTTGACGATCCCGGCGGTGATGTGTTCGGGACCATTGCCGGTGATCCCGCGTACCGGCCCTGCGCCGCCCTGGGTCTCAGGGGCTTTACCCTTGGCCGCCTGGCGGACAGCCTTCAAGGCGCCTACCGTATACGGGTGCATATAGAACAGGGAAGCGAGGAAGCCGGATGGGACGCGCCTGACCAGGTGGTCGATACGGTGATAGGCATAGCGAAGAACCTGTCGGGCATTACCTGGGATTCGGAGCGGACCACCCACTGCCACATACGCAGGGTGGAGACCGGCGACGGGTTCGGGAGCTTTCCGTCTGAGGGGATCATAGAACTGGAACTGGAATCCTCCGACGCCACTTTTCTTGAGATGGCCATGAAGACCGCCACGGCCACGGCAAACTCGGCCCAGGTCCAGGGGGTAAAGGTAACGGTGGAGATAGTGTCCTTTGTTCCGGTGGGAAACAGCGAGGCGGATTCGGTCCTGTCAAAACTTGCGCTTAACCACATGAGGGACCAGCATATAAAAATCAGCCAGTATTTGGGTTCCGATCCTTCGGCCTATCTTTCGGTTCAGGGCATCCCGGCCCTGTCCATCGGCCTTGCCCAGGGAAGGACGGGGCTGCGGAGGGACAGGGTCGAGATAGCGTCAATAGAAAAGGGAAGGCTTCTGCTGGAGGCTCTTGTCATGTCCCTTTCTTCTGAATCCTTCGGGGTTTCCGGTGAAGGAGGCGCGGCATGAACGCCGGTGATAGTCTTCTTGAGCGCACCTGGCATCATTCGCGCTTTCAGGATATACGCCGCCTTGTGAGCCTCAAGGAAGAAAAAAATCTTACAATATCCCTGGCCTTTCCCACCCTCAACGAGGAAAGCACCATAGGCAAGGAAATCCTCGTTATACGCACGGAACTTATGGACCGTTATCCGCTGCTTGACGAGATAGCCGTCATAGATTCTTCTTCCAAAGACAATACCAGGAAGGTTGCCGAGCGTTTCGGCGCGAGGGTCTTTACCTCAAAGACCATACTGCCGAAATACGGGACCTACAGGGGCAAGGGAGAGAATCTCTGGAAGAGCCTTTACGCCCTTGAGGGGGACATCATTGTCTGGGTGGACGCCGATATTTCCAACATCGCCCCCAAATTTGTATACGGCCTTCTCGGCCCCCTCCTTGAGTATGACACGGTTTCCTATGTAAAGGCTTTCTACGAAAGGCCCCTGCGCTCGTCAGGCGCTATTGCGCCGTCAGGCGGGGGGCGGGTAACAGAGATACTGGTGAGGCCCCTCTTCTCCCTCTTTTATCCTGAACTGGCCCGGCTGATACAGCCCCTTTCGGGCGAATACGCCGGACGCCGCGAACTTCTGGAGCGGCTTCCCTTTTCGGTGGGCTACGGCGTTGAACTGGGCAACCTGCTTGACATACTGCGGCTCGAAGGCATAGAGGCCCTGGCCCAGGTTGATCTTGATATGCGCATACACCGGAACCAGAGCACCGCCGCCCTGAGCAAAATGGCCTACGGCATACTCAATACTTTTTTGTCCAGAGGGAAAAAGTACGGCATGGTGGAATTGCTACAGGCGCTTGAGACGGACCACATAGCCCTTGAGCAGAAAAACGGGTCCCACACCGTGGTCCGCACCGCCATACCGTCCGAGGAAAGACCGCCCATGATAGAGGTCCCCGAGTACAGGGCAAAATTCCGCAAGGCAGATCCGGTTTCAACATTCTGAGGAATATATGGAAACAAAGGCATTCACGCTTCTTGAGCTGTTCCGCCTGGGCGGAATTTTTATGTGGCCCCTGCTCTTTTTTTCCGTTGCCACAGTCGCCATAGTCTGCGAGCGCGCCGCATACCTCCTGTACCACAATCTCCGCATGGATGATCTTGAGAAAAAATTAAGAATTTATATTGAAGAAGGAAATCTGGACGGGGCCGAAGCCTGGCTTTCGGGGCTTTCAGGCCGCCGCGTGGGCGCCCGCGTGCTCCTTGTCATGGTCAGGCGCGCGTCCCTTTCCGCCGGCCTTATGGAAAAGGCTGTCGAGGCCGAAGCCCTTGACTGCGTCGCTTCCCTTGAGAACGGCTTTAATTTCCTTACGGCCCTTGGTTCCCTTTCCCCCCTTACGGGCTTTCTGGGAACCGTGTCGGGCATGATAGCGGCCTTTAAGTCCATTGCCGAGGCGTCGGAGGTCAATGCCCGGATTGTGGCCAACGGCATTTACGAGGCCCTTATTACCACGGTCTTTGGCCTGGTGATAGCCATAACGGCCATGGTCTTTCATTCTGTTTTTTCCCATGTGGTTGACAGGTTTGCCGCCGGGACGGAAAAGACCTGTTCCGGTCTGATTATTGATCTGGCCCTCAGGTCATGAAGCTGAGGCGGCCAAAAAAGGCGGGCGCGGGGGAAAGCGCCGCTTTCAGCGATCTCGCTTTTCTTCTCATGATTTATTTTCTTGTTATCGCCGGTTTTACCGTCAACAGGGGTTTTCCGCTGGACCTCATGCCAAAGGACCCGTTACGCGCTATCCTGGAAAACGAACCCCTCCGTTTCCGCCTTGACAGGGAAGGGCGGCTTTTTTCGGGCGGCCTTGAAAGGAACCGGGCGGAATCTGAAAGCATCATCGCCGCCGCTTCCGGCCCCGGCCTTGTTCTGGTTCTGGATGTCGATCCCCTTGCCCCCTGGCAGGAAGTGGTCTCCTTTGTGGAACTTGCCCGGAGGCTTGAGGTCCAATCCTTCTCCTTTGCCGCGTGGGGGGCCTTGCCGTGAATTTAAGACGGCCTCGCAGGGCTTTTTTTGTCCCGTTAAACGCCATGTCCGACGTGGCCTTTTTGCTGCTTATATTCATCATGCTGGTATCCCTGATGCATTACCGGAAGAAACCGGGGATTGAGTATCCCGAGGCGGAGACGGCAACGCGGGTAAACGGCGGGCAAAACTTTGAGATATGGATAGAAAGGACAGGCGCGTCCAGCCTCAACGGGGTTCCCGCTTCCCTTGAAGACATAGAGCTTGCCCTGGCCGGGCTTTACGCCGCCGCTCCGGGGACCAGGGTTCATATCATAGCGGACAGGAACACGCCTTTTACGCATGTTCAGGGCGTAATCACCGTGCTGCAGCGCCTCCAGTACCGGGCGGTGAGCTTTGTGGTAAAGGACAGCCCATGACAACGGGAAAGCGCCTTCCGGCCTTCTTTGCCGCC
>JAISCK010000005.1 GCA_031265635.1 Spirochaetaceae bacterium | reverse complement strand
AATTCCCTCTGGGAAGGAAACTACAGAATAGGTCTTGTTTTTTCCGAACCGATTGACAGCGCTTCCCTTAAAAGCCGCATAGCGGTTCACGGCGGACCGGCGCCGCTTATGGAAAGCCCGCCGGGTTATGGGGAGTCTTTTGTATTCCGCCTCACCGGAAGGCCGGAATACGGAAGCCGCTTTTCCGTATCCATAGCAGCGGGCCTTGCCGACGAGGCAGGGAATGTCTCTGCCGAAGAGTATCTTTTCAGGATACACGCCAACGGTCCCCTTTCAAAACCGCCTTCTCTTGTGGGACTGAGACTGCCCCTTAAACCGGGCGATTCACCCGGCGGCCTTTCCGGTCCCGGCGATAGCCCGCTGGTTTCCGGCGACGCCGAACCTAAGGCTTACAGCGTTAATGATCTTTTTGCCGATCTTCCTCTGGAAGGAGACGCCGCCCATTATACTTTCGATATAGGAATTCCCTCGTGGATAGAACTGTATTTTGATACCGTACCCGGCGGGGAAATCAACCTGTTTTCCCTTATGGACCTTTTCAGGATTGAAAGCACCAACGGCGCCCTTGGTTTCTCTCCCAGGAGCGTCGTACAGGATGCCTTTACCTGGGCCCAGCCCCATGATCCCTGGAACGCGTATACGCGGGTGGAAATACGCGGCCTCATGGTAAATCATCCGGCCCAGGGCGTTATACGCTTTATTGTGGGAAGCGGCCTTGAGGACAGCCTCGGAAACAGAACCGCGGAAGCCTTTGAACTTCCCCTGGTGAAGTAGCATGAAGTCCCTGGTCCTGTTATGCGTAAGCCGACCTGTGGCGGTGATCATGGCTGTACTCGCCCTTTTTCTTGGGGCCCTGCTTGCCCTTCTTGTGCTGCCCCTTGAAAAACTGCCGCCCCTTTCCTATCCCAGGGTAACGGTTGAGACAGCCTATCCGGGCATGGCCGCCTCAGATATCAGGTCCATAGTAACCATACCTCTTGAAGACGCCCTGTCGTCGGTCAAGGGTCTTGAGCGGATGAGAAGCGTTTCCCGCGACGGAGCCTCGCTTGTCATCCTTGATTTCCGCTGGGGACTTGATCCCAACACCGCTTCCCTTGAGGCAAGGGAAATCATAGACGGCGTATATCCTGTCCTGCCCGAGGGAACGGAAAAGCCCCTGGTGGTTCCCGGAGATTCCCGCGAAGAGGCCCACGCCGTCATAGCGGTACGGGCAAAAAACGGTGATCAGGTCTTTGCCCGACGCCTTGCCGAATATGAACTGAAAGCGCGGTTCAGGAGAATAGAGGGGCTTTCCGGGGCAGTGCTTTCAGGCGGCGATGTGCCTGAACTGTCGGTGGAACTTGACCTCAACCGCATGGTCAGGCAGGGCGTTGGACCCGCGGCTGTGGCAGAAATTCTTTCCAGGGAACTTACGGATATGCCGGGCGGCAGCGCCAGGGAGGGCAGCCAGGAACTGGTCATTGTCGGCAAGGGAAAACCCGAAGTTCCCGGAGAGTTGGCGTCAATGGTTTTCCCCGGAATAAACGGTCCCCTGTACACGTCTGATATATCCCGCACCATCCTGAAACCGGAGCGGAAAAAAAGTCTTTTTATTTACAATAACGAAGAACAGGTCTGCCTTGAACTTTTCAGGCGTCAGGGGTCCGATCCTGTGGGACTTTCACGGGATATACGCAAGACAGTGAAGGAGGCCGAAAAAATTTTTTCCAAAGACGCTGAGATACGGATAGTGTACGATGGCGCTTCGGAAATTACCGGAGCCATGACAGATTTTTTCAGGGCGGCAATCCTGGGCGTCGCCGCGGTAGGAGTCATTCTCGCTTTCTTCATGGGCCGTATCCGTTACTGCCTTCTTGCAGGCTTTTCCCTCCCCTTTTCGGCGGCGGCGGTGCTGGCCGTCCTGGCCGCCTCGGGGCGCTCCCTTAACAGCATGAGCCTTTCGGGCCTTACCATGGGCATAGGGCTGGTGTCGGATGTTTCGGTCATTGTACTTGACCTGCTTCACCGTTCCTTTGGAAACCGTTTCCCCGGAACCGGCGAAACAGCCGATGCTGTTTCAAGGGTTTCCCTTTCAAGTTTTGCCGGAACCCTGACCACTATCGTGGTTTTTCTCCCGGTGTTTTTCCTTCCCGGCCCGCTGGGCGCTCTTTACGGAGACCTGTCCCTTTCCCTCATTGTGTCGGTGAGTTCAGGCTGGGCTTATTCACAGTTCATTCTTCCGCCACTCTACCGTTTCTTTTTTACCCCGGAAAAGGAAAAGAAAATTTCGCCTAACTTTCCGGCGATAAAGAAAAAAACCGAAAAACAGCCCGAAGCGGCTTACCGGCGTTTTCTCCGCGTGAGTCTCAGGCATTCAGGCCGGGCTGTTTTTGCCGCCGGGGCATTCAGCGTGTTCGGCGTGGCCCTGCTTGCTTCCCGCCCGGCGGTCTTTATGCCGCCTGACGCGGCAGATGAGCTGGAACTTGCCTTTGACTATCCGCCCGGTACTGATCTTGAATTCATGACCAGGGAAGGAAAGGTCCTGTCGGAAAAAATTCTTAAGTACCAGGGTATCAGGGATTGTTTCGGGCGCGCCGGTTCCGAGGCCGAAGACAGTTCCCGAAGGGCCGATACAGGCTACCGCAGGGAAAGGCTTATATTCCGCTGTTTTCTCGAACAGAACGCCGGGGCGCAAGAACTTATGGAAGAACTTATCGCCCTGTCCGGCGCCGCCGTGACAGCGTCAAGCGTCAGAATTCCGGAAGACAGCGCGGGCCGTCTTTTGGGACTTTCTTCTTCATCATCACTGGCTATAAAAGCCCCTGACCGGAAAATCCTTGGGGAAAGGGCGGACAGCGTAAGAAGCGCCCTGGAAAAAGCGGGCGTTCGGGGCATATTCAATTCAGGCGAAAAGCGGCCTGAAATAAGGATATACCCGGACAGGGAAGCCGCTGCCTTTCTCGGCGTCTCCGCGTCAGAGATAGCCAGGACCCTTTACGCCGCGACCAGCGGCCTCATCGCCGGGCAGCTTGAAGCGGACGGCCGTCCCCTCAATATCAGGGTTTCCGCAATGACGGAAAGCCCCGGCGGCGTTTTTCCGGGTACGGCAGGTTCCGCTTCGGGGGGAACGCCGGACGAATATCTGGCCCGCGTTCCCCTGGTCAGGGGCGACGGCGGCGCCATACCTCTGGGCGCCCTGGTTCACATTAAAAGGGAAGAAGCCGATTCGGAATTGACCCGTCTTGACCGTTCAGACACCCTGTACCTTGAACTGGGTTCAGGCCCGGAAAAGACACTCAGGAACCTTTCGCGTGAACTTTTGCGGAACAATGACGGTATAAGCCGCGCCGATGAATCGGCTTTCAGGCGCTACCGTTTTTCCCTTGTCCTGACCCTTGTCCTTGTGGTGATACTGCTCTATATGACTTTGGGCGCGCAGTTTGAATCTTTTTCCCTGCCCCTAATCATCATGCTGTCCATTCCCTTTTCCCTGGCAGGAGCGGGTCCCCTGCTTTTTGTAAGCGGATCGGGGCTTGATTCAGGATCGGTTCTGGGGCTTACGGTTCTCTTCGGCCTCGCGGTAAACAACGGCATAGTGCTTTATGAAATCAGCGCGGAAAAAATTCAAAACGGCTTTTCGCCACCGCTCGCGGTATATTCAGGCGCCGGGGAAAGGCTGAGGCCGGTATTGATAACTACCCTTACAACCCTTTCCGCGCTGCTTCCGGCGTTTCTTTCTCCCATGGGCGCTTCCCAGCGTTCCATGGCGGCTGCGATGTTCGGGGGAATGGCCGCGTCAACCCTGCTTTGCCTTTTTGTTCTTCCCCCGGT
>JAISCK010000238.1 GCA_031265635.1 Spirochaetaceae bacterium | reverse complement strand
AAGGATTTCATCGCTTTCAAAGGGAAGCATCATGCGGAATTCTTCTTCAAGCTCAAGGGAAAAGAAAACCGTCCGGGTAACAACGGGAACGGTTGACGCCGCCGAATCGGGCGGCGGGGAAACGGCGATATGCACCGGGCCGGTATAGGGACTGCCTTTTTTCGGGGCGGTTTTTTTAAGGGCCAGATAGCTTGAGCCCTGAAAACGGAAGGCCGAAAACTCAACACGGTTCCCGCCAAATTCCGCCGTATCGCCTTTGACAAATATGGACACCATCATGATCATCGCCGACATGACGACAATGCTTATCAAAAGGAAACCCTGGGATTTATTCGTTGTCAGCGCGCTGAAAAAGCCCTTTTTCTTCCCGGCGGCGGTGTTCAGGCCGCGCACCGTTTCCGAGGCCCGCTCAAGGCGGTGTTCCCGCGAATAATGAAAAACCACATCCTCGTTACGGACGGGATTGGGGTCAAAGGTTTCGGGGCTCTTGTTCCTGTTCATAGTTATACTATCGGCAGCTTTTTGTCCCGGTCAAACGCTCCGGCGGCAAGGCGGGCGGCGGTTGGGGCCAGGGCCAGGGGATCGGCAAAACCCGCCCCGGCTGTCTTCGCGGTCTCAACCAGCAGGGAGGCGGCGGCAAGCGCGCAGGGAAACCAGTCAAAGGCAGGCGGGCCGCCTTCCGCCCCGGCGGAACGCGAGCGCGCGGCCGCCTTCCTGGCGGCAAAGCCCGATGCGAGGCCCGCCAAGAGGTCGCCGCTGCCCCCGGCGGCAAGCTGGGAAACCATGCCGTCCACAACGGCAAGGCGGCCGTCAGGGGCGGCTATCCACATCACATGGCTTTTATAGAGAATCACCGCCCCCGTATCCCGGCTGAGCCCGGGCAGAATTTCGTCAGGGCGGGCAAGGGCTTCTTCCTTAGGTATGCCGGAAAAAGCCTCAAGCTCGCCCGGATGGGGGGTTATAAGCACAGGTCCCTGAAAACGCTTCCCCCCGGCAAGGGTCAGGGCGTCGGCGTCAAGGAGGACCGGCGTACCCAGGGAAGCCGCCCCGAGAACCCGCTCCAGAAGGGCCTCCCTGCCGACGGCCTGGCCCCAGCCCGGACCGGCGAGGATGACATCGCTCTTAAAGCGCGTATCCCTGCCCGGATCAACAGAACCGTCAGCAGGAACCACCATGACGCCGCCTTCGGATGAGGCGAGTATGGGGTAAAGCGACGGGTCCACCATGAGCCGTACCAGGCCGGCCCCGGCGGCTGCCGCGCCCCTCCCGGCTATGCGGGCCGCCCCGGCTAAACCGTCGCTTCCGGCCCAGATTTCGGCAAGGCCCCTGCCGTACTTGTGCGCGTCGGGCGCGGGGGCCTCGACAAGAAAACGCGCGTCGTCCCAGGTCCAGAGCCCGGCCTTCGCGTGGCGCGCGATGAGTTCCTGAGGGAAAATTCCCGTAACAGGAACTATGGTTCCGGCCTTTTTCCGCAAGGCAGGTTTATACAGGGCGGTCTTGAGCGGCTCTACGGCAAGGGTAGCGCCCGCGTCTATCACGGGCCACGAGGCATCGGCCCTGTCGCCTGAGCCGGAGGGAAGGTCAACAGAGACCACCATGCTCCCCGGCGCGGAATTTTGCTTCAGCCCGTTGATAAAGAGAACCATATCCAGGGCCGCCTCCCTAAGCGGGCCATCAAGGCCCGTTCCCGCTATGCCGTCTATGATGAGGCCGCCCCCGCGGGCGGTCCCGTCAAGGAAGGCCAGACCTTCGCTCCCCGTATACACCGCGACGCCCATAGCTTTAAGGGCCCCCGCCGCGAGGGCCTGGGCTGAACCTTCCCTGGGGGCTTTGGTAAGTATCGCGGCGCACTGTTCCCGCCCCGCAAAACCTTTCAGTATAAAAAACCTCAGCATCACAAGGCTGTCCGCCCCGTTATTGCCGGGCCCGGCAACCGCGGCAACGCGCGGTTTTCCCCGCCCAAAGAAAGCGGGATACCGGGCAAGAAAAGCCTCGCCGGCGCTCCGGCCCGCCGCTTCAACCAGAGCCAGGGTATCAAGGCACCAGGAAGAAGCCTCGCTGTCCAGCGCCCTGGCTCCGGCGGCAGCGGCAAGGGGAATCATCGCAGCGACCTGAAACCGAGATCGGTACGCCACCAGACCACATTGGCCTCGTACAAAGTAGCGAAAAGGCCAAAGAGTATGCCGTCGCCCGATACGCCGAGGGCATTGTACTGCAGCTCATCGGCGTCAACCCTGATAAAGGCCCGCTGCTGTTCCTGGGAAGCGGCGTACAAAAGGAGCATGGCGTAGCCGCCTTCCTCCGGAGCGTAGAGCATCACCCTCCCCTCCTGTACCGCGCCGAGCAGGGAATAACTAATGTCCTCGCTCACCCTTTTGTTGTTCTCCGTAAAAACCAGGGAATAAAAAGGAACCTCTATCCTTCCCGTGTAAACGCCGTCGCTTACATTCATAATCCAGATTACCGAACTGTCCATGACGCTCCCGGTTTTGGTATTGGTGGATTCGTCATAGGTATTCCGGTAGTAATCCAGCTTGAGGTACAGTTTCCGCTCGTCAGGGGCGGCGACTATGGTGTCCATGGACGCCCATACATCCCGGTCAGGCGGTATGGGCAGTTCCTCGTTGGCGATCTTAACCAGCCAGAGCAGCGTGCCCTGGGCATTGAACCAGTAGACCTGCCAGCCCGAAGGGAGGCGGCACACCACCGCCAGATCATCTTCCGCCGAAGTATAGATGCCGTTGATCCGGGGAAAGGGAGTGCCCCCGGTCCCTTCCCTGCCAAGGTATTCGATAAAGCGCCCGTCGGCGTCAAAGTGCAGCACCGTGGAATCCATGAGAGCCCTGGTTTCGCTGTCATAGCTGTGCCGGTCAGGCGGCATACGGTCTTCAACAAAAATATGCTTGCGGGAATCAACGGCAAGCTCGCCCGGTTCCCGCAGGGGATAGGAGACAGCCCAGCGGGTCGCCATGCCCTCGGTTTCGGAAAGGGGTTTGAGGGTCAGGGGAGGCGGATTGGTTTCGTCATTGTAAATCATAAAGAGCAGGTCCCCGAAGGACGTATAGCGCGTAATTTTCTGCCCGTTGCCGTTGGAAATATAAAAAAGCCCGTCCCTGATGGCTATGCGGGTTTTGCGTATGCCCCCCCTCCCTTCCAGGTCAAGGAGATCTATCTGGTCCTCAAGACGGCCCAGGTTCAGGGTAAAAGGGTCTTCCCTCGCGATCGAAGGAATGGTCCCCGCTTTACAGGAAAGGAAAAAAACCGCGAAAAGGCTTACAAAAACGATGCCGGTTCTCATACCAAGAACCTTAGTACCCCCGGCAGCCCTTGTCAACCTGATGTTGCTTCCGCAAAACCGATGTTATTTAAGGATAAGTTCTAATCCTGGCAAAAAAAGGCGATGAACCTGTAAGCCGGGTTCTGTCGCCGGGCTTCTTGCGAAACCCGGTGCAGCCATCTGTCTCGCGCTGTCCTTGCGGACAGCGTCCTGCGGCCTACCCGCGGGTAACCAATGGGCATTGGCTGCGGCCCGTGGCCGGCCTGGGGCCGGTCCCGGGCCATAAACCCGCTGTTTGGCCTTGCTCCTGATGAGGCTTGCCAGCCGGCGCCGTTACCGGCGCCGCGGTGGGCTCTTACCCGCGCCATTTCACCCTTGCCCGGCGGGGACGCGAAACCGGCCCCCGCTCCCGCGTATCGCGGACAGGCGGTATATTTTCTGTTGCGCTTTCTGTCCGGCGGGGCTTTGGCCCTGCCGTCCCGGGCGTTACCCGGCATCATGCCCTGCGGAGCCCGGACTTTCCTCCCGGCGTCCTGATAGCACAAACGTGACAAATCAGGCGCCCGGCGGCTGCCCGGTTCATCGCCTGGACCGACACTACACAAAAACAGCAGCCCCGCCAAGACCCGCGCGGTAATGCCCTGTTTCAAACACCTAATCCTTCAACAAAAAAATCCGTCAAATTATCCCTAATTTGACGGATTTTTACTTTTAATTTCCGGTTAGCCGGTAATGCTCTGTTTTGCTCACTCTGCGAAAGGACGCCAAACGATTGCGGGGAGGGGTGTCTGGGGGAAAAGCGCCCTCCGCAAGGAGGGCCTTTACCCCCAGACAGGACCCCTGAAACGTTCCCGCGGTGTCCTTTCGCCCCTGCTGGGATAAACTGAGCATTACCGGTAATGCTATTCCTCGTAATCTATGCCGGCCTTTTCGTCTTCCTCATCGTCTTCTTCCTCGAATTCTTCTTCTTCCTCAATGTCGTCAAGGTCGGACAGGCTTCCGGCGTCTTCGCGGTCAAAGAATTCTTCTTCGCCGTCTTCCGTTTCCTCATAAAAGAGTATGCGGGAACAGTAGGGGCAAAAAACTATTTCTTCGCCCAGGCGCACCATATTGGCAAACTGAACCGGCAGTATCATGTGGCAGCCGGTACAGACGCCGCTCTTTATCGCCACGATGCCCCTGCCCATTTTATTACGGAGTATGCGTTCAAATTTGAACTGTACCTCAGGGTCAAGGCCGACCACTACCCTGTCTTCTTCTTCCTGAAGGACCTTGACCTTGGCGTTTTTCCCGGCGATTTCGTCTTCGATGCCTTTGCGCCGCTCGGCAAGGTCCTGTTCCTGCTGTTCGATAAGGGCGGTGTGCTGCTTCATCTGTTCGTCCAGTTCGGCGATGACGCGCTCTTCCTTCTGGAGGTCCTTGCGGTACTGCTGTTCCTTTTCCGACGCCTCGCGGATTTCCTTGTCCAGGGCTTCGTATTCCCGCTGGGTGTTGATGGAATCCATATTTTTCTCGGCCTTTTCCCGTCCGGCTTCGGCGTCGGCAAGAAGATTCCTGAATTCGGCCTCGGAACTCTTGGCCTTTTCGTAGTCCTGGTTTTTCTCGATAAAGGTTTTTTTGAGCCGCGCCAGAAGTTCTTCCTGGGTAACCAGTATTTTGGGAATCTCCTGGATTTCCTGTTCCAGGGCTATCTTTTCGGAAAGTATATCCTGAAGGGTCCGCAGTTTGTCAAAAACATCTTCCATTGCCATACATAACCTCTTTGTACACGGTAAAATTTAATAAATTGAACTTGTTTCAAAACTTCAAATTTGAAACAGCTTCAATTTAGTGATCCAAATAATCTTTCAGTTTTCTGCTCCGCTTGGGATGTCTGAGCCTCCGCAGGGCCTTGGCTTCAATCTGGCGTATCCTCTCGCGGGTAACGTTAAAGTAAAGCCCCACTTCTTCAAGGGTCAGGGAATAGCCGTCGTCAAGGCCGAAACGCATTTTGAGCACTTCCTGCTCCCTTTCGGGAAGGGTGGAAAGCACCCCGCCAAGCTGTTCCTGGAGCAGGGTAAAGGCGGTCTGGTTCGCCGGGTTTTCCACGTCCTTGTCCTCGATAAAATCTCCCAAAAGGGAATCTTCCTCCTCGCCTATGGGGGTTTCGAGGCTTATGGGTTCCCTGGCGACATTCTTGACCGATTTAACCCGCTGGGCGGTCCAGCCGAGCTTTTCGGCTATTTCCTCGTCGTTGGGCTCCCTGCCCAGAACCTGCATGAGCTGCCGGGATTCCCGTACAACCTTGTTGATCTGTTCTATCATGTGAACAGGCACCCGTATGGTCCTGGCCTGGTCCGAAATGGAACGGGTAATGGCCTGGCGTATCCACCAGGTCGCGTAGGTTGAAAACTTAAAGCCCTTCTGGTATTCGAATTTTTCCACAGCCTTGATGAGGCCTATGTTTCCTTCCTGGACCAGGTCGAAGAAATGGAGGCCCCTGTTGGTGTACTTCTTCGCTATGGACACTACCAGCCTGAGATTGGCCTTGATGAGCCTGTCTTTGGCGCTCTTCATCATGAGCCTGCCCCGGTTGATTTCCCTTGACATGGCGTTGATGTTCTCGATGGATTCCTCGAACTCGGCTTCCATCTGGTGGAGTTTTTTCTCCGTTACCTGGATATGCCTGATAAGTTCCTTGATCTCGTCGGAACCCAGGCCCAGTTCCTCTTCAAGCCGTTCCCGGTCCGTCTTGATGGTCAGGGCCCTGCCCAGGGTCCTCAGTTCCTTGAGGGACGCGACCCGGAGCCGCTTTTCAATTTTTTCCTGTTCCTTCTTGTAGCGCTTTATGCGTTTGGACGCCTGGACAAATTTATCGGAAAAATCGTTTATCTCCTCGGGATGTATCTGCACGCCGGCGATGACGCGGAGCAGTCTTTTCCTGAGCCCCGTAAGTTCCCTGTCTTCAAAAATATCGTTGCCGCGGCTGATGAGCCGGCGCTTGACCTCTATGTAGGATTTTAAGTCGGCGCCTATGAGCCTCAGGGTTTCCTTGTAGAACTGGTTTAAGCGCCGCCTTTCGGTCATGTATTCGGTGATTTCTTTTTTTGAAAGGCTCATTTCCCTGGGGTCTTTTTTTGAAAAGGCCCTTTGCGCGATAGAATAAAATTCGGGAATAATCATCCCCGATTTTTTGATGACGCCCTTGATGATGTTTTCCCCGTCTTCCATCTGCTTGGAAAGCTCCACCTCCTGCTCGGCGGTGAGGAGATTTTCTTTGCCTATTTCCCTGAGGTAGAGCCTGATGGGATCGTCAACGGAACTTTCCTTGTTGTTGTACACCAGGCGTTTTTTTTCGTTTTCGGTTTCCTTGGGGGTCTCGGAACCAGATTCCTCGTCTCCCAGGGTGTCTTCCTCAACAATCTGGACATTGTTGGATTCGAGTATCGCCAGCACCTGTTCAATCTTGTCGGAATTGGCAATATGTTCGGGCAAAAAATCGGAAAGTTCGTCATACGAAAGAACTTTCTTTCCTTTCGCGTATTCGATCAGCTTTACGACAGCGGGATCAATCGCCACATCCGGCTTTGACAAATCCGTCATTCCTTGGCTTCCTTAATTCGGCGTAGTTCGGCATCAATGTGCACTTTTTCAAGGAGAAGTTCGTCCGTGCGGGACCCGCCGCGGACCATTCGCAACTCGGCGATAATTTCTTTTCGCCTGCCTTCAAGCCCTTTCTGCTTGATCCGCCGTATTCCGTCGGCAACGGCCAGCTCCGGATTGACCTTAAAGGCGTCTGATCCGGCCTGTTCCATGACAAAGCGTTTAAGACCGGGCTGTTCAATACGGTTAAAAAGATCATCGATACCCGGAGTGTCATTCCGGTACCATTCTTCCAGGGCTATAAAAAGTTCCCTGGCCCCGGGATCCTTTACCTCCTTCAGCGAAACTTCTGAACGCAGTTTAGGATACAGACCATGATTCACAAAAACCGATATAAGCAAAAATAATTCATCGTTCATCCTGAGGCGCGGCAAAGCGGCCTCGCTCCGTACAGGCGCGCCGGTCTTTCTGTTCCGGTAATCCCGCGTAACGGCAAGGGGATCGGCGCCGAAAAATTCGGCTATCCTCCGCACCGCGCTGTCCCTCGCAACCTCCGAATCAAGGGTATCCAGGTAGGGAAATAAAAAAGCCACCCCCTGGGACGCTCCTTCGGAAACGGATATATCAAAAAGAGACCTGCTCCGCTTCAATAAATATTCAAAGTCTGTTATAAAACATTTCACGCTCTTTTGCAACGCCTCGGGGCCGAAATTCTGCAAAATGTCCGCCGGATCCTTGATTTTTTCCGCGTCTCCCTGGTTTCCGTCTCCCAGATAGTCCAAAAGGCCCTGCCGCATGTCCACAACCCCGGCGGAAAGCCCCGAATTCCTCAGCGTCAATATAGCTTTGAACGCCGCGTTCTGCCCGGCGCTGTCCGAATCAAAAATAATATAGACCTTTTCGGCCCAGCGCCCCAGAAGACGGGCCTGTTCGGCGGTAAAGGCGGTTCCCAGGGGGGCCACGGCGTTGGTCACGCCGCCCTGATGCAGGCTGATTACGTCCATATAGCCTTCGGCAAGGTAGACTTCCCTGGTTTTCCGTATTTCCGCCAGGGCCAGATCAATGGCGAAAAGGGTCTCCCTTTTTTTGTAAAAACCCGACTCCGCCGAATTGATGTACTTGGGTTCGGTTTTACCGTCCGTAAGCGTTCTCCCCCCGAAGGCCACGGTGCGTCCCCGGCGGTCCGAAATGGGAAACATAAGCCGTCCTGAAAAAAAGGACGCTGTTTTGTTGTTCCGGGCAAAGAGGCCGCTTTGGTCAAGAAAGGCGTCCGAATAGCCTTTTTTGGCCAGAAAACCGTGCAGCCAATACCTGTCGTCAGGAGCAAACCCAAGCCTGAACCGTTCCGTCATTTCGTCCGATATTCCCCGGCTTTTAATATACCGCTTTGCCGCGTCTCCTTCAGGTTTTTCGAGTAAAATATGATGAAAACTGCCCGCGACCCGGCGGTAAAGCTCTTCGAGGGCCTCGGTTTTCTGTTCGCGCTCCTTGTCTTCTTTGGACGGAGCGCCCTGGTCCGTATAGATAACAGACACGCCGAACCGTTTTGCCAGGCTTTCTATCGCCTGAGGATAACTGAGCTTTTCGGTTTCCATGAGAAAGTTGATGACGCCGCCGCCCTTGTGGCAGCCGAAGCAGTAATACATCTTCCTGTCCGGGTCCACCGAGAAAGAGGGGGTTTTTTCATTGTGAAAGGGACAGAGCCCCCAATAGCGTCCGCCCCGTTTTTCGAGCCTGACATACTCGCCCACGACGCTTACAATATCGGCCCTGTTCTGTACCTCCGCGATGCTTGACTCGGAGATATGGGCCATCAGAAAGAACTCCGCTTTACATAGAGGACGCCGGCCTTGATATGGTCGTCAAGGGTCTGGGAAAAATAATGCCGCCCGGCTCCGGGGTCAATGAGCCTGAAGTAAAGGTAATTGCTTGATTCGGGATACAGGGCCGCCCTCAGGGCTGTCTCGCCGGGGGCGGAAATAGGTCCGGGGGGAAGCCCCGGCCGTATGTAGGTATTGTAAGGGTCCCGCAGTTCAATGTCCCTGTTGTAGAGTACGTCGGGATGGGGCCTGTCCTGTATTTCGGTAATGACATACTCAACGGTGGCGCAGGACTGGAGGGCCATGCCTATGCGGAGCCTGTTGTAGAAAACTCCCGCCATGAGGGGCGCCTCGGCGGCAACCCTGTATTCCCGTTCAACTATGGAGGCGACGATGACGGTCCTGTTGAGTTCTTCACGGGAAAGGCCCAGTATCCTTGCGTCAATGGCGGCAAGCCTTTTGAAAAACGTATCCGCCATTGTTTTTACAACCTGTCCGGCGGGATAGGCCCTGGGAAAGAGGTAGGTGTCCGGGTAGAGGTAGCCTTCCATGGTTTCTCCGCCGACGCCGTAGCTTTCCCTGAGCGCGGCGTTACCGGCGGCGGCGAGGAATTCCCCTGCCGGACAGATGCCCGCTTCCTCAAGAATCCCGGCGGATTTTTTGAGGGTTCCCCCTTCGGGGAAAGTAACCCGTACCAGAAGCTGCCTTCCCGACACAAGTATGGAACGTATCTCAAGCTGGCTCAGGGGAAGGGCAAGGCTGTAGACCCCGGCCTTGACGGTTTCGCTGCCGGCGCGGAAAAGCAGGGACCAGAGCAGGGCGCTTTTGATAAGCCCGGCTTCTTCGAGCCGCCTGCCCACCGAAGCGGCGCTTTCACCGTTCCGCACATCAAAGATGAGCGCTCCGTCGTCTCCAAAGGCGAGGGTTTCAACGCCGGCGGGTATAACGGGAGCTTCTTTGGGCGGCAGGTTGAGGTACATAAAAACGCCGAGGCCCAGAACAGCGGCGCAGAGAACGGTTCCGGTGAGGACGGCAAGAAAACCCGCCAGGGAACGGAAGGCAAAGCCCAGCGGCGCGCCTTCCCGCCCGTGATCGCCTTTTTTTTTCACCGGCCCTCCTGTCCGGATCTTCCCGTATGGCCGAGGAGTTTTGCCGCTTCTTCTATGGACAGGCGGCTGTACAGTTCCTTTTCCATACGCGAAAGCACCGCGCGTTCGGCGGCGCTGAGCCTTTCCTCCATGGGTTTGAGCAGGCCGCACAAAACAGCGATATCGTCAAGTAGTAAAAACAGGCCCGGTTCCCGCTGTTCCATGGCTACAGAACTATTTCCAAACCTTCCCTGGCAAGGGTTATTTTAACCCCCTTGATACCCATGCGGTCGGAATACCATCTGGCCGACTGGAGTATATTATAGAGTTTCCTGTCGTCGTAGGTAGGGTCATGATGAAAAAGCACCATGTGTTTGATTGACCAGTTGGCGGCAAAGTCAACCGCCAGGCTGAAGGCGCTGTGGCCCCAGTTGTATTTTTCTATGGCTTCCCCCAGGGTGTACTGGGAGTCGATGACAATAAGATCGGCGTTTTCAAAGTAGGAACTGTTTTCCTCGTTTTTCAGAAAGTCGTTGGCCGAAAGTTCCGTATCGGTGGCATAGATAAACACATGCTCCCCGTCGTCAATGCGGTACGAATAGGAATCGCCGGGATGGTTCATCTTTTTATAGGATACCGTGAGTTCTCCCAGGGTAAAGCCGCCGGTCAATATGTCAAAACTCTTGCGGGAACCCATGGATTCCATGTGTACCGGGAAATACGGAGAACTCATCTGGCCGTGAAGCGTTGTTTCCAGATTGGACATGGGGGAATGAAAGATGATATGCACCGACGGGTCGTAGGCGGGCCCGAAAAAGGGCAGCCCCTGCAAATGATCCCAGTGAAAATGGGAAAAAAACACGTGGCAGCAAAGGTCTTTTATTTTTTCCCTGGTCAGGGCCGTGCCCAGCCCCCTGATGCCGGTTCCGGCGTCAAAAATCATCACCTCGCTGCCGCCCTTGCGGGGCCTGAGTTCCACGCAGGGGCTGTTGCCCCCCACGGTGCCGAAAAGCCAGGGAGGAAGGTTCGCCAGAAAACGTTCCCTGCTCTGCTGGCTCTCCAGGTCCTCGGGACTGAGCCTCTCGATGATCGCCGAGATTTTACTTTTTATCTGGTCCGGTTCCTGCGGCGCCGGAAGGGACCCGCGGACCCCCCAAAAACGGATGCGCATTTTTACCCTTAAACCGTCCTTGTTATTATCGGCTCAGAAGAACTCCGGGCAAGCATAATTTCTATTTCGGCCCGGCTATAGGCCCTGCCCTTCCCCATACCCGGACAATCCCTCATAAGTTCGTTCCACGATACGGAAGAGTGTACTATAGATTCCCAAAAAGGAAAAGTTCTGCACTGCAGGGGCCGCTTTTCATAGACCGTACAGCCGTTTTTCCAGAAAATGCAGTCAAAACCGGACTTTTCCTTCAGGGAAAGCAGCTCCTGAGCCGGACTTTCCGGGCTATTTGAGTCAAAAAAACCCGGAACCCAGCGGCAATAGGTTCTGATGAAGGCGTCTTCTTCCATGGCGACAGCGGTGATAAGGGCGTCTATATCCGCCTTGCGGAGAAAAACAAAACCCGGATCAAAACGGCAGCAGGCCGAGCAGCGCCGGCAGGAAAAATTGAGACCCCGCGCGTAAAATGGCTGGACGGATATCATGTTTTCGTTATGGGACTTCAGGGCTGTCCGAAGAGCCAATTTCAAAATTGAAATTTTGAAAGAGCCTCCGAAAAGTTTGAAAAACCTGCCCGGACAGCTTCCCCAAGTCCTTTGGAATTTTTTGGAAATCCGGCGTCAGGCTTTTTTATTTCTTTCCCTTGCGGGGGGCGGGTTTTTGGGCCGCCTCCGAAGCATCCACCCTGTCCAGGGCGGTAGCGGGAAATACGCCTTCCTGACCCTCGTGGGCGTCTGAAAACCATGCTGTGGTAACCAGTTTAGACTCGATATCCACATTCCGGACCACCATACAGGGACTGTTGTCAAGCCCCGGTACAATTACAATCTCGCCAATAAGCCGTTCTGTTGCCCGTACACTCATTATAGCTCCTCTTGAGTTTGAAGATACCAGATACGCCGGGAAAAAGCAACC
>JAISCK010000135.1 GCA_031265635.1 Spirochaetaceae bacterium | reverse complement strand
GCGCCGGAGCTCATCCGTAAAGGGCCGATGGAGAAAAGAACCTCGCCGTAGGGAAAGAGAAGGTTGAAGAAGACGATGCCCAGGATGACCAGGAGGGCCGCCGGGAAATTGCTTTTTTTCCCCATCAGGAGGACAAGGGCCCAGAAGAACAGGAATTGAAGCGCCCTCCCCGCCAAGCTGGGGTTAAAGAGCAGCGCCGGCATGGCGCAAAGACCCGCCGCGAAAAGAGCGGGGCCTGAAAAATGGCGCTCGCACCAGTCCCGGCGGGAGGACCGGAATTGTTCCCCTGCGCCGTGTTTCACGGCCTTCTCCGTTCCGCGTACCACCGCGAGCGGGCGCTGAAACATTCGCAGAAAATCCCCAAAGCCGCGCCTGAGACAAGCCCCATGGCGAGGAAAGGCGGGGCGGCGTAACGAATGCCCGGACCGAAAACAAAGAACCGGGCCAGAAGAAGCTGGGCGGCGTTGGACAGGAGGGCCCCGGAGACGCTGAGGCCCGTAAAGCCTATCAGTTTTTTTCCAAACACCCGGCGGAGAAAATACATGGACAGGGCGGAAACCGTGGTTCCGGCCAGGGAAAAGAGAAAGACGTAGGAAAAGAGGCTCCCGGTGACCAGGGCCTGGCCTATTATTTTTATGCCCGTCAGGATCAAAAAAGGACGAAGGGGAAAAATATCCAGCGCCAGGATGAGGGGGAGGTTGGCGATTCCGACGCGCATAAAGGGCAGCGGCTTGGGGATCATGTATTCAATGGTAGAAAGGAACATGCAGAACGCCCCAAGAAGGGCGGCGGTCTTCCGGTAAGCGCCGCCGCTACCACGCGGCGGCATCAATACTACCGGCGGTATCGGCGGTTCCGTTCTCATCTTTTTTCTCTATCAACACAAGCACCTTATTCGGAAGACAGGCCGTCCAGTTTCCGGGACGCCGTATGTGCCCGGCGGCCACGCAGGTCTGGTTGGTACAGGGGGAAGAAAGAACCAGCGCCCCGCCGCCGCGTATCCCGACCACGGTCTCCCCCAGGGGGCCCGGTACGGCGACCCGCTCCTCGGCGTCAAGGGGAAATACCCAGGTTCTGCCGGAACCCCGGATGATCACAGCGGCCCCGGATTCGGAGAGCGGATACAGGACAAAAGCGGAACACACGATCAGAACCAGGGAAGCAGCCAGAACCGCGAAATCCAGGGGTTTTAAACCCACGCTTTTTTTCATGGAACCCGGGTAGAGCCTTATGCCTCGTAGCCCGCTTCGGTTACCGCGGCCTTGAGGCTCTCCAGGCTCACCTGGTCTCCATGTTCCACTTGGGCGGATTTATCCTTGAGGCTCACCTTCGCGGACGTAACCCCCGGTACGCCTTCCAGGGCCTGGGTAACGTGTTTTACGCAGTGCTCGCAGGACATCCCTTCGATCTTCAACGTTGTTTTCATGGTATACTCCTTCTGATAGACTATAGCACATCAAGGAGATTTTATGCAGTACAGAGAGGATACAAAATCGGGAAACAGGCTTTCGGTCCTGGGCTTCGGCTGTATGCGGTTTGGCAGAACCCTGAGCGGAGCCATCGATTTAAAGAAAGCCGAAAGCCTGATTGTCCGGGCCGTAGAAGGAGGGGTGAACTATTTTGATACCGCCTATATGTATCCCGGAAGCGAGGAGGCCCTGGGGGCGGTACTGGAGAAGAACGGGCTGCGGGAGAAGGTCTATGTAGCCACAAAACTGCCCATCGCCTTTTGCCGGGGGCATGAGGATTTTGATAAATTTTTTACCCAGGAGTTGAAACGCCTGCGGACTTCCTATGTCGATTACTATCTCCTCCACATGCTGACGGATCTGCACTACTGGGAAACCTTGAAATCATGGGGCATAGAAACGTGGATGGAAGAAAAAAAGAAGGCCGGCCTGGTCAGGAGCATGGGGTTCTCTTTCCACGGGATTCAGGGGGAATTTCTAAAGCTCCTGGACGCCTACCCCTGGGACTTTTGCCAGATTCAGTACAATTATTCGGACGAGAATTTCCAGGCCGGCGCCGGGGGCCTCAAAAAAGCGGCGGAGAAGATGCCGGTGATCATCATGGAGCCCCTCCTGGGCGGAAGGCTTGCCAGGCCTCCCCGGGCGGCGGCGGAGCTTTTTAAAAAGGCCAATCCCGCAAGGAGCCCCGCGGCCTGGGCGCTTAACTGGATTTGGGATCAAAAGGAGGCCGCGGTGGCGCTCTCGGGCATGAACGAGGCTTCCCAGCTTGAGGAAAACCTCACGCTGGCGGACGCGGCCCTGCCGGGAATGATTACCGGAGAGGAGCGGGAAGTCTACCGCCGGGTAAAGGCGCTTTTCAACGCTTCTTATAAGATACCCTGTACCGGCTGCAATTACTGTATGCCCTGCCCCCAAAACGTGAATATTCCCGGCTCTTTCGGCGCCTATAATACGAGCTTTCTTATAAACTGGTTTTGGGGTATGCAGCAATACGCCACCAGCACGACCCTGACCTCGGAAAAGCTGAGCAGCCCCAGGCTCTGCGTCAAGTGCGGAAAATGCGAGTCCCGCTGCCCCCAGCATCTCCCCGTCATCCAATACCTTGGAAAGGTCCGCAGGCGGATGGAGCCCCTTCCGGTCCGCCTGATTGTCGCCGCGGCCAGGGCGGTGCTGCGGAGGAACCGGAAAGGAATAAGGGTGGAGGGTGAAAGAAAGGGTGAGGGATGAAGGGTGTCAACATCACTCCCTCCACCCTCCCACTTCACCCTTTCTCACCTTCCACCCTTTCTTCATCCTTCAAAAACAGTGCCTCCCTGTGCTAATAGAGGACATGCAGAGGCTCGGCGCCGTGAACCCCGACCAGTTGTTGATGGACCGGATCAACCATCAGGTCCATCGCCTCCAGGGGTAACGCGCCGAGGAGTATTTCTTTCGCGTCGGGAACCACGATAGCTGGAAGTACGGTACTGCGGTTTTTCCACCGAATTTTTACCCCTTCCGTTACCTCGTAGGTGTCTGTTTTGCCGTCCGCCAGGGTAGATTCCGATGTTTCCTCAATAGCAAGCCCCAGCTTTTGCCGGGTTTCCTCGTTGATAACCAGGGTCCACGCGCCCGTATCGGGCATAGCTTCTATGGTCACTTTCCGGATTTTCGTGTCCGGGATAAGCCCATTTCTGGCCATGCTGATGTCTACGGCGTTGGCCAGGGTGATTTCTTCTCTAAAAACACTCATGGTGTACTCCTTGCTTCAAGTATACCACGGACATGGGCAAAAGTGAAGAAATTTAACCACAACGAACCTTCGGTTCGACCACACGGACGGAAGAATAAGTGTGGGTGAAGGGTAGGTCAGTCGTCGCTGTCCCATTCCTTCCACCCCTCACCCTTGTTTTTCCCTTCCTGCTTTAGGCGGCATGGATGCCGCTGTTTCAATGCCTGTCCGCCAAAGGCGGATAGGGATAATCGCGCTGAAAATGGGGCCGAAGGGGCCTTCGCCGTCTTTGCCGCCTTTCCGGTTTTCGTAGCGCAGGCAAAAGTACACGGTGCGGCCGCTGAGGCCGTCAAAGTCGAAGCGGTACTTCTTGCGGTGGGTAAAGGTTGAGTGGGGGAGGTCGTCTCCCGTTAACGGCGGGGCGGAGATGCAGAACTTGTCCGCGTCCGAGGACTCGCCCAGGACGCCCCAGAAGATGCGCACCCCGAACTCCGCCTTTGCCTCCTCGTCGCTCATGGTGCCGGCCACGGCCCGGATTTTTACGAGCTCCAGGAGGTGCCTGCCCAGGTACACGATGTCCGCCTCGGGCTGCGCGCCGGGCCGGTGAATGGGCGAACGGCTGGTGCTGTGCACGGGGCAGCCGATGTCCCGGCGCTGGGCGTCGGTCACTTCCCTGGCGTGGAGGATGTACTGGGCGTTAAAGGCCCGCAGTACGTCCTGGCTTTCTTCCCTGGTCTCGTCTTTGGCCAGCACGTCGCCTGAGGTGTGGGCCTTGGAGAGCTTGCTCCAGGCGGTGTACCAGACGGCGTAGGCGGTAGTAAGCTCCGCGACCCGGTCGGCCGGGATGTGCGGCCAGATCTGCGGGACGCCTGAGGTGTTCGCGCTGACCACCTGGCAATAGTTCTTAAAAAACGCGTCGAATTTCGCGTCGGGTCCGGGGACCCAGTCTTTTCCGCTGCTCATGACAGCCTCCTTACCTGCTTCCGCGGGCCCTCTGGGGGCTTCCGCGGGTTATTTCCACGCGCGGCGGATGAGGCGCCGCGCGCAATGGACGGTTTTCCGCGTTCGGGGGAGAAAATCCCGCGCGCGGGGAATGAAATTTTGCGCGCGGGGGAAAAAATTCTGCGCGCGGCGCATGAACTTCTGCGCACGGGGAATGGAATTCTGCGCGCAAGGGAAAAAATTCTGCGCGCGGGGAATGGAATTCTGCGCGCGGGGAATGGAATTTTGCGTACCGCGAACCCTTCGCGGTATGACGGCAAGCGGTCTTAGCCATACCTTACCGCGCCTCGACCGTCAAACTAATGGTGGTCTGGACCGAGTAGCTGTCGATCATGGCATCGTCCTTCCAGCCGTTGCCCCGGAAGCCGTTGCCCCAGTTGTCGGTATAGGGGCCGGTCTCGTCGTAGGGGCTCCCGTCGATTATGCCGCGCCACGCATCGTTATCAGGAACCTTGACGGTAACGGTCTTGGGGCCATCGATACCAGCGCATATATGCGTTCCCAGTGAGGGAACCGTCCCGCCCAGGGTAACGGTAAGCGGTCTCATTTCGGAAGTAGATCCGAAAACAGAATCGAAGGCGCGACCGCCGATGGATTCTACGGCCGGGAGGCTTATCTCGCTGAGGATGAGACAGTTGTCAAAGGCGTGATCGCCGATGGTTTTGGCGGCCGGGAGGCTTATCTCGCTGAGGCCGCTGATACAGGAGGCGAAGGCGTAATCGCCGATGGATTGTGCGGACGGGAGGCTTACCTCGCTGAGGCTGGCACAGAAGTAGAAGGCGCGATTGCCGACGGTTTTGGCGGCGGGGAAGCCGGCCTCGCTGAGGTAGTAACAGTTGTAGAAGGCGTAATCGCCGATGGCGGTAACGGCTTTCCCCTCGGCGCGTGTGAGGGCGGTAAAGTTTTTAAAGGCTGCATCGTTGGAAGAAGTACCCGCCTTGATGCTTTCCGCCGTATCGGGGAGGACAAGGGAGACTATCTTGGCTTTGCCGGTAGTGATCGTATAATCGGGGTCAAACTCTCCCTCAACTCCGGTCATGCCGGTTATATCGCAGGCCGAGAGGTCCAGGGCCACGTTTTTGTCCTTGCTTTGTATCACCCCGAGAAGATCCGTCCACCCGTTCCCCGCAAGGTTGATTTCTACCGGCAGGGGAACGGGGCCTCCCGGAATGTCCGGTTCGGCGTCGTCGAGGTATTCCCCAATAGCGGTGAGGGAGTCCAGGGGGGCGGGCTTTACCGTCACAATCCAGGACGCTTGGGAGCCGTCCGCCGCGGTAACGGTGTAGGTAACCGGGAGGAAGCCTTGGGCATTAAAAAAGTCCTGCGGCGCGCCCGAAGCGGGGCTGACGCTCGCGCCCTGGAAGGTAATATCGGGGGTCAA
>JAISCK010000064.1 GCA_031265635.1 Spirochaetaceae bacterium | reverse complement strand
CGCCGCATGGACGATTCCCTTCCCAGGATAGAAGCCTATATAGCGGAGCGGGGCCATATCAACGCGGCCAACGCCCTGCGGGAACTGTACTACCGCTGCCCCGGTGAAAATTTTGCGGGTTCCGCCCAGGCCGCGCTCGAAAAATTAGGGGAACTGAAAATATACCCCGAAGCCGAGTACTGGCTCGGCGAGGTTTACCGGGCCGAGGGCGAGTTGTCCATAGCCCTGGGCCAGTACGGGAAAGCCCATGACGCCCGGGACCTTCTTGAAGTTCCCGGCTTTGATGTTGAAATACTCTACAAAATCGCCGAACTGAGACGGCTCAGGCGGGAATTCAACGAGATGGAAGAAAGTTACCGGGAGATACTCAAGCAGGATACCCTGTGGATACAGGACGCCGATTCCTTCATGCGGCGGGCCATGGCGCGGACCCTGGAAAACGACGGTATTGACCGCTTTCTTGCTATGTACCGCTACAATAACAGCGCCGCCGAAAAGGCCCACAGGATGCTGGGTTTTTATTACTACGATTCGGGACGCTACGGCAACGCCGCCGAACAGCTTCTCTTTTCCTTTTTGATACAGAGTACCCTCATAGCCGAAGAACTTGCCCGGGAAAATTACGGCTACAGCGTAAGCGGCGCGGCTGATTTGATAAACAGCGCGGAAAGGCGGGATGAACTGGCCTCCTATATGGCCGGTTCGGAGTTTTACAGGACTATCTATTATCTTGGCAGCGCCCTGTACGGCGACGGCAAACTCAGGCCCGCCAGGGAACTGTGGAGCCTGCTCCGAGGCCGCCCCGGCGCCGGGGAATGGCGCACCCGCGCGGAAGCGCAGCTTGCCAGCCCCTATGTGGAGCAATTACGGGAAAGGCGGCCCTAGCGCGGCTGTAAGGTAGTCTTACTTTTCCAGCTTTTCAAAAGTGATATGAATATCACGGGCAACTTTTTTCAGAAGGGCCGTTTTCAGTGTCTGTATCTGTTCTGATGGCATTACGCGCCCGGATTTTACCGCTGTTTCGTCAAAAAATAGCAAATAGGGTTCAATATTCAACGCGTCGGCAAGTTTTTTGATAAAGGCAAAAGAAGGGTATCCTTTTCCGCTTTCAATCTGCCTGATATAGGAATGGGACGCATCACAGCGTTCAGCCAGGGTTTTTTGGGAAAGTCCCCTGTTTTTCCGCCATTTTTTGAGATTGAAAATAAAAAGCCGTTCCAAATCCATAATTTTATTTTAATAACAGATTTTTTTAACATATAGAGACACTTGACACATACATTATAATGCTATATGTTCGTTATACACGAACAATATTACAATAAATGTTGTGATATTGTAAAATTTGGAGGTAAACAATGACAAGCAAGAAAAACAGAAAGGGCAGGATAATAACTCTTGTCTTAAGGAGAAAGCTATGAAAAATCCTATTCGGATATTGTCTTTTGGGGCGATCTTATGTTTTGCTTTATTTTTTGGCTGTTCCAGCCAGAACTCTGCGGCTTCAGGCGGGACGGAATTTAAAGCTGGGGTTTATTCATCAGCCGTTCAGGGGCACAACGGCGAAATTAAAGTTTCGGTCACTTTTTCCGGGAACGCTATCGTTGCGGTAAACATCGACAAACATGAAGAGACGGTGGGATTGGGAGAGACGGCTCTTAAATCCTTAAGTGAACAAGTTGTTAAAACCAATTCCCTGGCGGTTGATGTGATCACGGGAGCTACGGTTTCGAGCCGCGCCCTTTTAAGGGCGATTGAAAACTGCGTGACCGAGGCTGGCGGCAGTGTCGCTGCTTTAAAAAACGCGGCATCCGGTCAGCAGAAGGCGGTTGATGTCGATACCGATATTGTCGTGGTAGGCGGCGGTGCTGCGGGTTTAAGCGCGGCGATTAATATTCGTTATTTAGGTAAAAAGGTAATACTGCTCGAAAAACTTTCTTTGCTGGGAGGAAACACAATACTGGGCACCACAGGTATAGGCGGGGTTGGGTCAAAATTATTTAAAGAGCAAGGTCTTACCGCTACTACAGAAGCTTTTTACAACTCAACTAACCCGACGGGTCCTGGTAAAATCCCGGAGGCATTATGGGTAATGGCCGATAAAAGCGGCGAAGCGTTGGATTGGATTAATGATCTGGGCGCGGGTCTTACCAGGACCTTTAATACTTTTTTCGCCGGGACAAATGACGGAACGGGCCTGGGACTTCATATTGTTCCTGCTTTACAGGCGGAAGCGGAAAAAACAGGTGTTGATATCCGGCTCAATAACCGCGCTGTCGAAATAGTGATGGTGAACGGGAAAGCGGCCGGGGTAAAAGTGCAAAGCCCTTCGGGAAATTATACAATAAACGCAAAAGCCGTTATCCTTTGCGCCGGTGGCTTTGCCAATAATCCAGAGATGGTTACAAAATACGATCCGCGTTGGGTGGGTTTCGGCTGCTCCAGTTCCGTTGGCCAGACGGGAGACGGGATACTTATGGCCCAGGCTATAGGTGCGGACTTATGGAATATGGATGTTATAGTCGTTAATCCGTCAGTTGCGTATCTTCCTGATCAGCGTCTTTCGTTAACAACGCTTCGCCGTATGGGCGGTATTATGGTTAATAAAGAAGGTGAACGTTTCGCAAACGAATACGGCAATTATACCGAAGCGGCGGAGGCAATAACTAAACAAACCGACAAGCTCGCTTATATGGTGTTTGACACCGAAATGTTAAACCTTGGTATAATAAAAGGGTATTATGACCGGGGGCTCTTTACCGAGGCTCCCACTATTGCCGAACTGGCGGCGAAAATGGGCATAGATCCGACTGGACTCGAAGCGACAGTAGAAACGTATAAGACCTATTTCGCAAACCGCAAAGATCCTGAGTTTGGCAATACAATCTTTAACATAGATTTTACCAAGCCGCCCTATATGGGTATAGAAATATTTCCTGCGGTTCAGGGTACTAATGGCGGCGTTAAAGTGGACGTAGATACTCATGTTATAGATACCCAAGGTAAGATAATTCCCCACCTGTACGCGGCTGGAGAAAATGCCGGTGAGGGCACCCAAGGAGAAGGTTCTACTCTGACTATAGCCATTGTCTTCGGAAAAATTGCCGCTCAAAAAGCTGTGGCTGAAATGCCCTAAAATACCGTCGGAGTATCGCGGCTTTTTCAAAATTTCAAATTTGAAAGAGCCGCTTTAGATTTAACCGGTCTGTTTTCCTCTTCCCTTTCGCCGCTATGGGTGGTATGCTGGTCAACGGGGAATCGTATGGACAAAGTAATACTCAAAGCGGCGGATCTGGACGGGTATCTTACGGGGAAGGACAGGGAAAACCTTGCCGTGCTGGATGAACTTTACCGGGAGGCTACGGTTTCCTTTAACAGCCTTACAACGGCCAGGTCAAACACGGAAAGGCGCGGTATTGAGGCGGAACTTGTCGGCCATTACAACAGGATGGGGAATCTCATGCAGGAGCTGTGCAGCGCCGAAAAGAATATGCATGTGTATTCCTTTATGACTCCCCAGGAAAGCCATCCCGAGGCTTCCCGGGTTATCGCGAAGCTCAGGGACGTTCGTACCGAAAACCAGGAATTCATCTATTATATCCAGCGGGCCTACGAAATGCTTTTTAAGCTCGCCTACGGCGGGACTACCGGTTCAAACAAGAATTACCTCATTGTCAAAACGCCGGTTACTGTCCCTGTGCAGAACTACGCGGTTCACAAGATTACCAACATAGACGCCAAGATTGAAAACACCGTAATGTGCGTTATGCTCAGGGGGGCTCTCCTTCCCTCGATGATCATGTCAAAGGAGATACAGGAATATTCTTCCCATGGCTATACCACGCCCTTTGCCCTTTTCAAGATAAAGCGGGATGATACAAAACACGAGAACGACATGGAATACATACTGGACCTTGAGGCTTCGTACTTTGACCTTGAAAGCCTTGACGGCAGGGACCTTGTCTTTGCCGACCCCATGAACGCCACAGGGGGGAGTCTTGTAACCATAGTCAAGTATCTTCTCGGCAAGGGGATAAAGCCCGCTTCGATTCAATTTTTTAATGTTATCGCGGCCATCAAGGGCGCCCTGAGGATAGTGAGGGCGCTGGAGAACAGCGTGGTCTATACCCTGTGGATGGACCCGGTGCTTAACGGCGCGGCCTATATACTTCCCGGGCTTGGCGATGCCGGCGACCGCCTTAACGGTGTGGACCACCACGATTACCCCAGGGATATTATTCAGCTTATTGCCGATTACGGTTCCGCCATAGCCAGACTCTACCGGGCACAGCTCCGCGAGATTGAAAGAACGGTCATAGGGTCCCTGCATGAAAAATCTTCCCGCTAGTACAGGCGGCGTTCTGCTTGCCCTGATTCTTTCCGCGGCGTCCTGCGCCACAGGCGGGGCTGTGAGCCCTGAGGAATACTATTCCCTGGGCGTGGCGTATATGGACCTGGGCAAATACGACGAGGCTGAAAAGTGGTTTGAGCGGGCCCGGTCCTTTGACAGGACGAGAAACGCCGCGCTGTACAACCTGGGACGCATCGCCTTTACCACAGGGAATTACACAAGGGCGGTTGAAATTTTCGAGAACCTCCTCAGGCGGGACCCTTCCAACGTAATCACCCTCAGGGCCGCGGCCTATGCCGCCATAGGGAACGGCGATATGGAAAAGGCCCTTGCCCATTATGAAACCATCCTGTCCCTGGTCCCGCCGAGCGCCGACGACGGGTATAACTACGCCATGGTCCTCCTCGCCATGGGGAAGGCGGACGAGGCGGAGGACCAGATACTTAGCTATGCCTTTGCCCTTCTTGAAAACCCCGATCTCCTTCTCCTCTACGCCAGGGTGCAGAAGGCCCAGGGCAAGGTGGAGGCGGCGGATACCTATGCGCGGTATCTCGAAGAAAAAAGCGATCCTCTTGTTCAATATGAATATGCCCTTGCCCTTGAAACCGCCGAACTGTACGCCAAAGCCCTTGAACAGTACGACGCTATACTCTCCGGGGCTTCGGGCGATTTGGGAACTACCTTAAACCGCCTTGACGTGCGCTTTGCCCGTTCAAGGCTCCTGCTCATCGCCGACAGCCAGTCCGACGAAGGCGTTACGGGGCTCCGGGCCCTGCTCGATGAAGGCTACAGTAATGATGATAAATTTGACGCCCTGCTTGAGGACCCCCTCATTTCTTCTTCCCACAAGGAAAGCATACGGGCCATGATGAGCCTAGAACATAACGTGGAGAGTGATGCCGGTGCTTCCGATGAATGAGAGTATTTTGGTGTTTGAGTCGTAGCTGTTGGTGAGTTTTCCGAATACCGAAAGATTAAGCCGTCCTATGACGCGTATTATGGATTCATGGCCCGCGGTGAAGGAAAATTCCGTCCTGTCCTCCCCGCTGCTGATGGACATTTCAAGGCTTTCCCTGCGGAGCCTTTCGTATTCGGTCCGGGCCATTTCGCTGAGGTAGCTCCAGTGCTCGCGTTCTTCCATGCGTCCCATAAAGGCGTCATACCACAGGGACAGGAGGCTTTGTTTTACCGGCGCGGTCCATTCCATGCTGAGGCTGTCCGACCAGAGCCGTGATCCAAAGTTGAGGACATTGATGACGCTTAACACCCCGCCCTGAAACCCGTAAAAACCCATGCGCTGTCCGGCCTGGGCCTGCCAGACCGCCTTCTCTCCCCGGTTGAGGCTTACCACCGCCTCAAGGGAATGGGCGTATTCGTCGCTCTGGTAAAACGAAAAGACAGGCTTTGACCCGAAGGCGCCGAAGACATTCAGCGCCTGGAAACCCACGCCGCCGGAATAGCGGAGCACGTCTTCAAGGGTATCGAGTTTTTGGTAGAGTATGCGTTCCGCCCCAGCGTGAAAACTCTGGGGTTTGACCAGGTCCCAGGCATTCCCCTGTCCGGGAAGGCGGAGGGAAAAGAAAACCTGGTCGCTGAAACGGCCCGAATTAAAAACATAGCCGGGACGGTCCGAGGCAAGATCCGACATCTTCTCCCGCTGGCCGTCGTCATAAAGCGAATAAAAGGG
The DNA here is from genome assembly GCA_031265635.1 of Spirochaetaceae bacterium. Classification (GTDB taxonomy): domain Bacteria; phylum Spirochaetota; class Spirochaetia; order Treponematales; family Breznakiellaceae; genus JAIRTD01. The sequence continues at coordinate 729 of JAISCK010000064.1, read as the reverse complement.
AAGGGCCGCCCACAGCGGCGCCGAGACGGCAAGGCTTTCGGCATAAGAAGCCAGGTCGTCCCGCACATCAAGGCCGCCGGGATTTGGGCCGCCGTAGTCAAGGCTCCGGTAAAATGAACGGCGGAAGCCCGTGCTTCCCTGGACGCCGCCTAAGCTGAAGGGAAACTCAAGCCTCCCCTGGCTGTCCCCGGCGTTAAGGGCCTGTATAAGGTTGAAATCTGACGCGCCTTCGGCACTCAGGGAAAGGCCAACGGGGGTTTTGGAAAGCGAGGCCCGGAACGCGCCGTGGGTCCTCCGCGCCCTGATTCCCTGGCCGGCGTCGGGCTTCATGAGATTGACGCTTTCCTTCCAGCTTGTTCCGTAATTGCCAAGCCAAAGGCCGGGCTCTCCGTTCCGCTCGCGCCATTGCCAGTCAATATCGGCGTCAACGCGGAGGGAGCGGTCGCCAAGGAACTGGTAACCCGTACCGAAACTCCAGTTCCGCAGAAGATCTTGGTTCTGGTAATCAATCACCGCGGCGGCCTGGGTCCTGAACCTGCTGTTGTAGCCAAGGGAGAAATCATGGCGCAGCCTTTCGTCGGCGGTCCCGGAATTAAACGATTCCCGCACGGCAAAGGAAGCGAAACTTTTTTCCACGCTGTGACCGGCCTGCCAAAGCTGCCGGTCCTCGCCCACGATGAGACGGAGGTCCCCGCCCAGACGGGCTCCGAGAAGAGTAAACTTTGTCGA
>JAISCK010000022.1 GCA_031265635.1 Spirochaetaceae bacterium | reverse complement strand
CCGAACAAATTTTGCGGACAGCTTCTTTCAGATAAGTTTACCTTGTGCGGGTCCCTTGTCCGCCGCTGCTCCGTCTATATCTTCCTTAACAATGCGGTCAACGCCTATCACAAAGTCGGGCTTGTCTATACTGAGTACGCGCACACCCTGGGCCATGCGCCCCATGGTTCGTATGGAATTTACCTTGAATTTTATGGATTTACCCTGGCTGGTGATGCACATGATTTCTTCGTTGTCCTGCACATTAACGCAGCCGACGATTTCCCCGGTTTTTTCGGAAACCGTGTATATCTTCTGCCCGCCGGTTCCCCTTCCGTGGGCGGAAAATTCGCTGAATTCCACCCGCTTGCCGTAGCCGTATTCTGAAAGGATGAACATGGTTTCGCCTTCCACAACCCTGAGAAGGCCGGTAAGTTCGTCGCCGCTTGAAAGTTTCATCCCGGTAACGCCCCGTGATGAACGGCCCATGGGCCGCACCTGTTCTTCGCCGGTACGCAGGGCCTGGCCCCGGCGGGAAATGAGCACCACCTCGTCCTTGCCGCCGGTAAGCAGGGCGCTGACCAGGCGGTCGCCATCGTCAAGGCGTATGGCGATGATGCCCCTGGTCCTGGCGTTGACAAATTCCGAGGTACGCACCTTTTTAACCACTCCCCGGCTGGTTCCCGCAAGGAGGTATTCATCATCGGAAAAATCCTTGAGGGACACTATGGCGGTAATATCTTCGTTGGGAGACACGGTGAGGAGGCTTTTTATATGGGCGCCCTTGCTGGTTCTTGAACCTTCAGGGAGCTCGTGAACTTTCATCCAGTAGGCCTTGCCCGCGCTGGTGATAAACATGATGTATTCGTGGGTGCTGGCGACAAAAATCTGGTTGACAAAATCATCTTCCGCCAGTTTGGCGCTCTGCATGCCCTTGCCGCCCCGGCCCTGGTTGCGGTAGGCCGAGACAGGGACCCGTTTCACATAGCCCATATTGGAGACAAGAATCATCATTTCTTCTTTTTTGATGAGATCTTCAATATTGATGTTTTCTACCTCGCCGGTAACTATCTCGGTACGCCGCTTGTCCCCGTAACGTCCGGAAAGGACCGTGATTTCGTCCTTGATGACTCCCCTGAGCTTCTTTTCGTCGGCAAGGAGCGATTTATAGTAGGCTATCTGAACCTTTAGTTCTTCCAGTTCGGCCCTGAGTTTTTCGACTTCGAGGCTGGTAAGCCGTCCAAGGCGCATATCCACAATGGCCTGGGCCTGGATTTCGGAAAGGAGAAAACGTTCCTGGAGTTTTTCTTTGGCGGTGTTGATGTCCCTGGACGCCTTGATAATCGCCACAACCTCATCAATGTTGGCAAGGGCTATTACCAGTCCTTCGAGAATATGGGCCCGCTCCTCCGCCTTGCGGAGTTCGTATCTGGTCCTCCGGGTAACGACATCTACCCGGTGTTCAATAAAATAATGAACCAGCTCCTTGAGGTTGAGGCAGCGGGGCTTTCCGCTTACCAGGGCGAGGTTTATGATGCCAAAGGTTGACTGAAGCTGGGTATGGGAAAAGAGCTGGTTCAAAACCACTTTGACTATGGCGCCCTTCTTGAGTTCAATAACAATGCGCAGTCCGTCCCGGTCCGATTCGTCATTGGAATTGGCTATGCCGTCTATGACTTTTTCCCGCGCAAGTTCGCCTATGCGCTCAAGAAGGGACAGCTTGTTGACGCCGTAGGGAATCTCGGTAAAGACCAGCAGTTCCCTGCCTGACTTGGTGGTTTCTACGGCAAAGCGGCCCCGGACCAGTATCTTGCCCCTGCCGGTCCTGTAGGCGTCCCTGATGCCCTGGCGGCCGAAGATGATGCCTCCGGTGGGGAAATCAGGGCCCTCTATATGCTTCATGAGTTCGTCTATGGAAATATCAGGATTGTCGATACAGGCGCAGACAGCCGAGCAGACTTCCACAAGGTTGTGGGGAGCCATATTGGTAGCCATGCCTACGGCAATGCCGCTTGAACCGTTTATGATGAGGTTTGGAAGGGCCGAAGGGAGAACCGTGGGTTCTTTGAGGCTTTCATCAAAATTGGGGGCAAAATCGACGGTTTCTTTGCCCAGGTCCACAAGCATCTCGTCGCCGACCCTGGAAAGTTTGGCCTCGGTATACCGCATTGCCGCCGGAGGATCGCCGTCAAGAGAGCCGAAGTTGCCCTGGCCCTGTACCAGGGGATACCTGAGGGAAAATTCCTGGGCCATGCGGACCAGGGCGTCGTAAAGGGCCGCGTCGCCGTGGGGATGGTATTTACCCATGGTATCGCCGACAATACGGGCGCTTTTTTTGGTGGCGCTCGCGGGCCGGAGGCCCAGTTCGTCCATGGAATAAAGCAACCGCCGGTGTACCGGCTTGAGGCCGTCCCGCACATCAGGCAGGGCCCTGGCCACAATAACCGACATGGCATAAGTAAGATAATCGTTTTTTACTTCGTCCTCTATTGCTACAGGAATTATTCTGCCTGTTTCTGTCTTTCCCGGTTCAGCCACATTGCCCCTCTCTACTAATGAAGTAAGTAGAACCAGTATACCTTAAAAAGCCCGATCCATGCTATACTCGTACCGGGAAAGAAGGTCCTTTGTGATGTATACCTGTACGATTGATACGCCCCTTGGCACAGTACGCGCCGCAGCGGCGGATGAGGCCCTTACCGGCCTCTGGTTTATTGGGCAGAAATATTTTCCCGTGGATTTTGCCGCCTGGACGGAAGCGCCTGAGCGCCCGGCCTTTGCCGCCCTCCGTTCGTGGCTTGCCGCGTATTTTAACGGCAAAAAACCGGCGCTCACCGTGCCCCTGGCCCCCAAAGGCACGGCTTTTCAGCAGGCCGTATGGAAACTCCTCCTTGAAATCCCCTACGGGAAAACCGCGACCTACGGCGGGCTTGCGGCCATCCTCAAAAAGCCCGGCGCCGGCCAGGCTGTAGGAGGCGCCGTAGGGCACAACCCCATCTCCCTCATCATTCCCTGCCACAGGGTTTTGGGCGCTGACGGCGGCCTCAGCGGTTATGCCGGAGGCCTTGAGAAAAAGCGGGCCCTTCTGGAACTGGAAGGCCGTAAAGCGGGCTGACGCTGCGGCAGACCATGCGGCTTTATAACGTTCCGGCTGTATACATCATTTTATCCGCGTTCCACATAGGTACGATACTGTACCATCCGGCGCTTTCCTCCGCATTTGAGAATCGTGGTATGCTTGTTTCTGTCCCGGTCAACGGAAATAAACGCGGGGCAGTAGACACATTCCTGAGCGCCTACCGGAATCACCCGTTTCCCGCTGAAAGGACAGTTAAGGCCGTGCTGGTATTCAAATATCCAAATGTCTTCTTCGGCTGAAAACCGTACAACGCCCATAATCCATCCTGCCTGTTATCTCAACCGGGTCCCGCCGCCAAGGCGGCGCTGCCGGGTATTTTTTCATCGGGAATATGCTTGCAGGGATAATAATCGCTGGGACAGGAACAGGAGAACTCGCCCCGGCGTTTTCCGTCGGTGGCTATCTTGATGGTATACACCCCGTAATTGCCCTGGTATTTTGCCTGCCAGTGGTTGGGGGACGTTTCCCGTAAGTCGAGAATATCACTCATGGCCGGTTATTCCCCCGATCAAAGAACCAATATCTTCCGCTATGGCAAGACCGCCCATAGTATGCAGGGCATCGTAGCACGAAACAATATAATCAATAATATTATATTTCTTGAATAAATCAATAACTTCTTTTCCGGTCATAGCATTCACTGCCTTGTATTCTTCAATACAGTAGGCGATAAATTCGGCGTTTTCCCTCATGCTTCCTCCGGAAAAGTTATGCCGCCGGTTTCAAGCTCCTCATTTAGAAGATTGGCCAGCGTTAAGGGACTTAAATGCCAGAGCATGGGCGTATTCCTCTACACGTCCAAATTTGTTACCGCCAGGGCGTTCTCCTCGATAAATGCCCGGCGGGGGGCTACCAGCTCGCCCATGAGGGTGGAAAAGATGCGCTCGGCTTCAACGGCGTCGTCGAGGTGGACCTGGATGATGTTGCGCTGGGAGGGGTCCATGGTGGTGTCGCAGAGTTCGTCGGCGTTCATTTCGCCAAGGCCCTTGTAGCGCTGGACCGCGACTTTCTCAGGGTCTTTGCCGGATTCGGTGAGGATGCGGTCTTTTTCCGCGTCGTCGTAGGCGAAAAAGCTTTTCTTTTCGTAGCTGATTTTGTAGAGGGGCGGCATGGCCAGGTACACATGGCCTTTTTCTATCAGGTCGGTCATGTACCGGTAAAAAAAGGTGAGGAGCAGGGTGCGGATGTGGGAGCCGTCCACGTCGGCGTCGGCCATGATGATGATCTTGTGGTAGCGGATTTTGGCGACATCAAAGGCATTGCCGCAGCCCGCTCCGACGCTGGCGATTATGGGCTGGAGTTTTTCGTTGGTAACGACTTTTTCAATCCGGGATTTTTCAACATTGAGCATTTTACCGAAAAGGGAAAGTATCGCCTGGTACTGGCGGTTCCGGCCCATCTTGGCGGAACCTCCGGCGGAGTCCCCTTCCACGATAAAAAGTTCGCAAAGGGCGGGGTCTTTTTCGGAACAGTCCGCCAGTTTGCCGGGGAGGCCCGCGCTGTCCATGGCGTTTTTCCGCCGGGTGGCGTCCCGGGCCTGCCTGGCGGCTATGCGGGCCTTGGCGGCCAGCACGGATTTTTCCAGGATGCTGGCGATAACGCCGGGGTTCTGGTCCAGGAAAAGTTCAAGCTGCTCATTGACCAGGGATTCTACAATGCCCTTGACTTCCGAATTGCCCAGTTTGCCCTTGGTCTGGCCTTCAAACTGGGGTTCGGGAACCTTGACCGAAAGCACCGCGGTGAGACCTTCGCGCACATCATCGCCGGAAAGGCTTTCGTCCAGCTTTTTGGCGATCTTCGACTTCTTGAGATATTCGTTTAACGTGCGGGTAAGGGCCGACTTAAAGCCCACCAAATGAGTCCCGCCTTCGCGGGTATTGATGTCGTTGACAAAAGAGTACATGATTTCGTTGAATCCGTCATTGTACTGTATGGCGCATTCCACTTCAACATTGTCCCTGGTTCCTTCAATATAGACAGGGTCCTTGTAAAGTACGGTCTTGTTCTGGTTAAGGTATTCAACAAAACTCCGCACGCCGCCTTCAAACTTGAATTCGTGTTTTTTTGGCGTTGAAAGCCGTTCATCGACAATGGTTATGGAGATGCCTTTGGTAAGAAAGGCCAGCTCCCGCAGCCGGTTGGAAAGAACGTCAAAATTATAGGTGATGGTTTCAAATATGGTTTCGTCGGCCTTAAAACGGATCACGGTTCCCTGTTGGCCGGGAGGTATGGATTCGGGGATTTCGGTCCAGGGGCACGCGCCGCCTGAAAGTTCGGCGGTGGGGCCCTGGGGCACGCCGGTCTTGTAGCGCTGGGTATAGACCCTGCCTTCCCGGCGCACATAGGCTTCGCACCATTCGGAAAGGGCGTTGACCACCGAAACGCCGACGCCGTGAAGCCCGCCGGACACTTTATAGGAATCTTTATCGAATTTGCCGCCGGCGTGGAGCCTGGTCATGACCAGTTCCAGGGCGCTGACCCCTTCTCTGGGGTGTATGTCCACGGGAATGCCCCGGCCATTGTCTTCCACCCTGACAATGTCGTTTTTCTCCAAAACCACCAGTATGGCGTCGCAAAACCCCTTCCCTGTGGCGGGGTCAAGGGCCATTGCCTCGTCTATGGAATTATCCACGACTTCATACACCAGATGGTGCAGGCCGTCTATGCCGGTTGACCCTATATACATGCCGGGGCGTTTTCTGACCGGCTCCAGGCCCTCAAGAACCTGAATATTTTGGGCCGAATAATTGGTTTTCATGCTTTTTTACCGCCGCTTCTATGGTTTTGCTGGTCCGAAAACCTGCTGGATGGTCCACACTGGATGGCCCAGTATAGGACTTTTTGGTAAAAAAGTGAAGGCCCGGAGCTGCCGATACCCCAGGAAAGGCCGGATTTCAGGCGGCCACGCTGGTTTTCCGGCTGTTTCCGCCTGTGAACAATTTTTGGGGATAACTTGTGGATAACTTTACAGTCGCTTGTCCTTGTCTGAATAAAAATACAGGTATATGGGCGTGTATATGTAATTCATTATTTTTACCTATATATTTCTATATAGTATAAAGAGTTACACCCATATACTAATCATTCATTAAGGACTTTTTTTAAAAAAATGCGGTTTTGGGGCCTTTCGCCATTTACAAGGTGATTCGTTATTGTGGATAATGTGTTGAAATACTGATAACCCGCAAAGGATTTTCTCATGGCCGAATGGAATTATGAAATATTTTGGAAAGAGGCGCTGAACCAGATAAAAGGTGAACGTGGAGAAGAAGAATTCGCCATGTGGTTCAACCTTGAATATCTTGGCGCGGCTGAAGACGAAATCCGCATAGGGGTGCCTTCGGCCTTTTACCGGGACCAGGTAAAGCAGCGGTATCAGAGCGTTATCGAAACGACGCTGCATAATCTTACAGGCAGGAAGATAAATCTTGTTTTTGAGGTAAAGGCCCGGGATACCCATTCCAGGGACGCCGCTGTCCAGGACAGCCGTACCGAGACAGGCGGCCAGGTTCAGGCAAAGCCCAAAAAAAAGGCGTCCCACAGCCAGTTGAAAACGGATTACACCTTTGAAAAATACATTATCGGCGAAAATAATAATTTTGCCGTCAACGCGTCCATGGCGGTGTCCCGGAATCCCGGTTCAGCCTACAATCCCCTGCTTATATACGGCGGCGTCGGCATGGGAAAAACCCACCTCATGCAGGCCATAGGCAACTATATTCACGAAAATTCCAACAACAGGATTATCTATATTTCAGCCGAATCGTTTACCAATGAATTCATCGAAGCCCTCAAGGAAAAGAGCATCGCGGCCTTCAAAAACAAGTACCGCAATATTGACGCGCTGCTCATTGACGACATTCACTTTCTCCAGAAAAAAAGGGAAACCCAGGAAGAACTTTTTTATACTTTTAACGCCCTTCACAATGCCAACAAGCAGATGGTTTTTACCTGCGACCGGCCGGTTATAGAGCTGAAAGACTTTAACGAAAGGCTGCAGTCCCGGGTCGGCCAGGGTCTTAACGTGGACCTCCAGCCGCCAAATTATGAAACCCGCTTTGCCATTCTCAAGAAAAAGGTTGAAGAAAAAAAGGCCCCTATACCTGATGATGTCCTTGACCTTATAAGCAAGAATGTATCAAGCAATGTCCGGGACCTGGACAAGGCCCTCCGTAATCTCATCGGGTATGCCGAACTTATGGATATCCGCATTACCGTGGAAATAGCCCAGCAGCAGCTCAAGGACGTGTTTGCCGCGCCCCGGCTTGCCAATATGTCCATTGACATTATCCAGCGTATCGTAGCCGAGTACTTTTCCCTAGTTCCCAATGACCTGAAAGGCAAAAAAAGGACCCAAAACATCGTGTATCCCCGCCAGCTTGCCATGTACATAGCCAGGGAAATTACCGAATATTCCACAACCGAGCTGGGGCAGTCCTTTGGCGGCAGGGACCATACCACGGTCATGCATTCCTGCGAGAAAATAGAGCAGCTTATACGGTCCGACCCTACTACCGAGCCGACCATAAATAATCTTACCAGAATGATAAAAGAATATAGCGCTAAATCTTAAAAACATGTTAGTATAGGTGGTACAGTTAGTGGATAAGTAGGGAGCCAGTGGATACTGTGGACAAAAAAGGATAAGTTTCAGGCTTTTCCGGATAAGCCAAGTGCTTACAGGAAAAGAGAATAAACGCCTTTTCCACATACCATGGACCCCTATTACTACTATTACTATTATATATATTCAGTATTAAGAGGAGTTGTAAATATATGAAGTTTATTTGTGACCGGAGCATATTACTCAAGGAAATAGCCATAGCCCAGGAAATCATTTCCTCAAAAAATGTCATTTCCATACTGTCCAATATTTACCTTGAGGCGAAGGATGATACCCTTTTTATCAAAGCGACGGATATAAAAGTCAATTTTGAAACAAAATTGCCCGTTTTGGTAAAAGATGACGGCTGTTGTACAGTATACGGTGATAAATTTTTGGGAATTTTGAATTCCATACCCGAAGGTGAACTGGAATTTGAACAAAATGACGCTAAAATAACCATAAAAACCACCATCAAAAAGATAAAATTCCAGCTTAAAAGCATAGCGTCGGATAAATTTCCCGAATTTCCCGTTCCAAAGGATGAAAATACCTTTGAAGTACCCATAAAAGAGTTCAAGGAAATGATAAAACAGACTGTTTTTGCCGTTTCCGACGACGAAACCAGGTATTTTATGAACGGTGTTTTTTTTGAAAAGCAGGAAAACAAGCTCAATATGGTGGCTACCGACGGGAGACGCCTTGCCTTTATATCCAAGGAAGCGGGGCAGGAAGTCAATGATTTTACCGGTATCATTGTCCCGCCCAAGATTCTCAATATCATCATGAAACGCGCCGGTGATGAGGGGCCCATATCCCTTTCCGTAACCGATAAAATTCTCTTTATTACCTTTGGGTCCTATCATCTTTCTTCGGTACTCATAGAAGGGGATTTTCCCAATTACCGCAGGGTTATTCCCGAAAGCCAGAGCCATTCCTTTACGGTCAGCAGGCTTGAAATGCTTGACGCGCTAAAGCGGGTTTCCCTGCTTGTGGAACAAAAATCGCGCCGGGTATACCTTGGACTCGCTCCGGGGGTCCTGTCGGTTTCTTCGGAAGAAAGCGAGATAGGCGCCGCCAGGGAAGAAATTCCCTGCCGTTACGATGGCGAAGAAGTATCCATAGCCCTTAATTATCGCTATGTTGAAGAACCTTTTAAGGAAATGAGTGAGGAAGAAATAGAAATTTTCTTTACCGAACCGAACAAGGCCATCACCATCAAGCCGGTGCCTGAAGGGGACTTTTTTCATATCGTCATGCCCATGCAGCTTGAGTAGCCGTGTTTTACAGAGCGGTGCGTACCGCCTCGTTCCGCAACCTTTGTGATGCCGAGATAGAAACCGCCGCGGGTGATGTTTTTCTTGTCGGAGAAAACGGCCAGGGAAAGAGCAATTTTCTTGAAGCCCTCTATTTCTGTTCCTACGGTTCCTCGTTCAGAAACGCGAAAGAAGCGGAATTTATACGCACAGGGGAAAAAAGCTGCTCCGTATCGGGAACCCTTGGCGACGCCCTGTATGGGACTATTACGGTAAAGATTGAAGACGGCAAAAAAAGCCTTGCCATGGACGGCAGGAAAATAGCCGACCGCAAGGATATACTTCAGGCTTCACCGGCTATCGTGTTCTGCCATGAGGACATGGAATTTGTCGCCGGAAGCCCCGAAAGGCGGCGCTGGTTTTTTGACCAGTCATTAAGCCTCTATGATCCCGGCTATCTTGACGAACTCCGCCGTTTCCGCAGGGTCTTGCGGAACAGAAACGCGGCTCTTAAACAGGGGGAAATTGCTTCCCTTGACGCCCTTGATATACAGATGGCCGGTCACGGTATGGCCCTTATGGAAAAACGCCGGGCCGCCGCCGCGCTTTTTTCCGACTGTTTTGGCCCCCTTTATGCCGGGGTATCGGGTATAGAGGATGTTTCGGTACGCTATGTCCCCTCGTGGAAAGAGGACGGGGAAGACAGGATAAGCGCCGCACTTTTTCAGAGGAGGGGAGGAGACCTTGGTTTTGGGACCAGCATGTCAGGACCCCACCGGGACCGGTATGTTTTTACCCGGAAAGGCGTCGAATTTGCCGCCAAAGCCTCGACCGGGCAACGGCGGCTTTTGGCGCTGCTCCTCCGGGTGGCCCAGGCCCGGCTCTATACCGGCATGACAGGCCGTAAGCCGCTTCTTCTCCTTGATGA
>JAISCK010000018.1 GCA_031265635.1 Spirochaetaceae bacterium | reverse complement strand
GCCCGCCGGTATTGATCCCCTGATCAGCAAGATGCTTAAAACCAGGACCATATTGCTTTCGGGTGAAATCAACAAGGACCTTTCCGAGAAAACCATACGCCAGCTTCTTCTGCTTGAGGATATGGGGAACGATCCTATAAGGGTTTTTATTGACTCTCCCGGCGGAGACGCCTATGCCGGGTACGCTATCTTCGACATGATACGTTTTGTAAAGCCGCCGGTGTGGACTATAGGCATGGGGCTTGTGGCCAGCGCCGCGGCTATCATACTGCTTGCCAGTCCCAGGGAAAGGCGGGTCGGGCTTCCCAACAGCCAGTACCTCATACACCAGCCCCTTTCGGGTATTCGCGGTGTGGCTACCGAAATAGAAATACACGCCAGGGAACTGGACAAGCTCAGGGGCAGGATCAACAGGCTCATCTCGGACGAAACCGGCGCGGCCTTTGAACAGGTCGAAAAGGATACCGACAGGGATTACTGGATGAACGCCGGGGAAGCCCTTAGCTACGGTCTCCTTTCCAGGGTGCTTACCAGGCGGGATGAACTTTAATCCGTTCCGGTCCTGACGGGCCGCTTTGCAAGGGAGTCGAGGAAACGGGCCGTGGGCTCCCACGCGTGTTCCCCGTAGCCGCCGGCGAGTATCCAGGCCGAAGGGATTTTTCTTTTTTTAAGGAATGAAAGGATGAGGCGGTCCCGTTCTACGCACTGGTCAAGGCTTAGGGCCAGAAGGGCGGAGGAGGGGAGGCCGTCTTTTTCGTAGGGGTCCGCTCCCGCGACCACAATGGCAAGATCAGGCTTTCTGCTTCCCGATCTCCTTTCCATTTCGGCAAGTCCGTCCGCAAGGCGCGTGATGTACAGGTGATCTTCTTTTTCCTCAATGGGAATATCAAGGTCCGAGTCGACAAGCGGCGCCCGTCCTTTTTCCGCGGCGGAAAGGGATGCCCTGTCAAGGGGCCAGCCCCGCGCCATGTGGACCGAAAGGGTAAAGATTCCGGGGTTTTTGTCCGCGAAGGTTTCTCCCCGGTCCCGGGAAAACTTGACCAGTTCGGCGCTGCCGTCTCCCTTGTGGGCGTCAACGTCTATGATCCAGATAAAGGCCGCGTGTTCTTCGGCCTGGAGTTTCCGTGCCGCTATGATGATGTCGTTGACAAGGCAGAAGCCCGATCCTGAATCATAGCGGGCATGGTGCATGCCGCCTGAGAGAAAAAAGCAAAAGTCCTCGTAGGGGGCTTTTCCCTTTTTTTCAAGGGCAAGCCTTGAGGCAAGATAGCTTCCTTCAACATGGCGGAGTATGACGCCAAAAAGATCCGTCAGGGGTTTCTCCGCCAGGGAAGGATTATAGCGGTTATAGGTCCCGTCGCTGTTGATGAGTTCATAGGCGGCAAGCAGGGCCTTTTCCTTTTCGTTCCCTCTGCCGTAAAGTCTGGCGATGAAGGCGCGGTCATGGACCCGCTCAAGGTCCTTTTGTTCCATCACCGGCCCGTCCTGTATGCCGGCCGCGGCTTCTTTCAGGTTCAGCACCGGAAGCGGGGAGCGCTGCTCCGCGAGGAAGCCGGCTATTTTTTGCGGCCGGGACGGCGGAATGGGGATGAGTATGCCGTATTGCGGCATGGCTATCTCAAGCAGGGGATCGTAAAGCAGCACGTTATTCCTCCAGGGCTTTTTCTATCAGTTCCGAAAGCAGGGGCATGAGCTGTTTCTTTCTTGACACCATGTCATGGAGCATATAAATGCCGTCTTCTGTTTTTGGAAAACTGATGTGGTTGATAAATTGTTTTTTTCCCGCCACAAAAAGGAGGGAACTGAGTACCGACACATCGGTTACCATGAGCGCCGAGAAAAGCAGGTTTTTTTCTTTGTAGTTTTTTTCCAGCTCCGGGAGTATTTCGTTTTTCCGGGCTACAAGGTCTTCGGGCGTATCGGTTTCGACCTGGCTGACGGTAAAGGACGCGCCCGGTTCATTGTACTCCTTCATGTCCATGCCGATGAGTTCCCCGGCGGGTTTGGTATTGATTCTGCCTGAGATGCTCAAAAGTTCGTGTCCCAGTTTTGGAATGTCAAGCCCGGTGATGGACGACAGGTACTCGGCGGCCTCCTGGTCAACCTTGGTGGTTGTGGCCGACTGCAGGTTAAGGGTATCGGCCAGTATGCCGCAGAGCAGCGCCGATGCAGTCTCCCTGTTCAGGGGAACTTTCTGCTCCCGGTAAAGGTTTGTTATGATGGTACTGGTGGCGCCTACAACCTTGTTGATAAAGGTTATGGGATAACGGGTAGAAAGATTTCCCAGCCGGTGATGATCGATGACTTCGATAATTTTGTAATTCTCTATGCCTTCTACCGCCTGGCTTGGTTCGTTGTGGTCCACCATGATAACTTCAATATTGGCTTCCTTGAGAAAGTCCCCCTCATAGATGATTCCCGCGACCCTGTTGTCGTCGTCGGCTACGGGAAGGCAGCGGGAAGGCGATTTGGCAAGGGGTTCCCGTATTTTTTTGAGGGTATCCCTGAGCCTCGCCAGGGGGACCGTGGTATCGCCCATGGTTCCTACCGGCGTGGAATATATACTGAGCAGCGATGTCGAAGCCGTATCAAAGGGGCTGAGCATGACCGAGACCTGGTTTTTCTCGGCCAGGGCGATAAGTTCCTTGTCCACCACGCTGCTGTTGGTAATCACCAGCACCCGTACCCTGCGCTCTATACAGTGCTTCTGGATGTCCAGCCTGTCCCCGACTATGACCAGGGAATTTTCGGGCATCTCCGCGTCAAGCCTCTTAAAAAAAGTACTGTTATACGAAGCCGCTACCACTATGGATGAATGTCTCACCTCGTCGGCGTTAAAGACCGTCAGCGGCTGGGCCCTCAGCGTTTTTACGAGAAGGCCAATGGACGTGTTTATCGACGATTTCTTGTTTGGATTGACCTTGGCGATGATGTACTTGGCAAAGGCGTCATAGTGAAGCAGGCCCCGGTATGTGTCATCGGCGCTGACTATGGGCAGGGCCTTGGCGCCGTTATTCTGCATGAGTTCCAGGGCTTCCCAGAGGGGCATGTCTTCCCTGACGGTGGCGGGAGCTTCCGAAAGATAGTAGGCCACCTTTGGAACAAGATCAGGAAGAAACTCAGGCACCGGCATCCCGAAACGTTCAAAAATATATTCGGTCTGGGGATTGATGTTGCCGGCCCTGGCCGCGGTATAGTTTGTAAAACCCTGGGCCTGTTTGAGCCGGGCATAGGCCGCGGCGGAAACCACCGAGTCGGTGTCAGGGTTTTTATGTCCGATAATGTATACATGCTTGTTCATGGTATTCGCCTTATACTGCTGTTTCAAATATCGTAACCGACCGGGCCTCGAAAGAAAGCCCGCCTCTCCTGTCCCGGCGGCAGTGGTCTACCAGGGCAGTGCCCGGGGCAGCGCCGGAGAGTTTACAGAATATATCCCCCTCCTTTGTCCCGTCAAGGGCATAGCTTTTCTTTCTGAGGTTGATAAGCCCGGCGCGCCTGCCGGAACGGCTCAGGAGGAAAAATACATCCCTGTCAACGCGGCGCGCCCCGTATTCATCACCGGACAGGATATCGCAGAGTTCCGAGACGCGTCTGGTCAGGGCGAGATCCTGTCCGCTTAAAAAAGCCGGATCATCTGAAAACATGATCTGCCCGGCAAGGAGGAAATTTACCAGGGCAATGGTTTCCTTTTCGGTTTCGCTGAGAGCGCAGTTTCTGCTTCGCAGAAAAACCACGTCAGGATCATTGATGAATACGGTCCCGTTCATAAAGGACCTGCCTATGGTATCCATGAGGCTGATATAGGCGCTGGGCCTTCCCGTATGGCCCAAGAGTTTTACCATCGTCCAGTCCCAGGTTTCCCTGGTGTCGGCGCCTATGCGGGAAAGGGGAAAATGCCTGAACGAAGGCCCCAGGGGAAGGCCGCAGCCAAGGTACGCCACGGGAAGCCCCGCCGCGTTTTTGGTCCTCGCGCAGAGCAGGGCGCAGGCCCTTTCGTAATGTTCGTGGGGCGCGCCGGGGCGGGAAAAGCCGCCGCTGAAAAGCCCGGCATAAAGAAAATCGAGCTTTATAAACCTGAAGCCCCACGCGTCAATAACCCTGTCAATGAGTTCTTTGAGACAGGCAAGCACGTCAGGCCGGGAAATATCAAGGCAGTAATACCGCCCGTCCCACAGATGGTTAAAGCCCGCTGTTACGGGTTTTCCTTTTTTGTCCCTGAGCAACCATTCGGGTTTTTCGGAAAAAACTTTGCAGCCCTTTGTTACGATGAACGGGGCAATCCAGATGCCCGGTACGCAGCCGGCTTTTTCTATCGCTTCCGAAACAGGTGTAAGCCCTCGCGGAAAACGCCCCCCGTGTACTTCCCATTCTCCGACGGCGTTTTCCCAGCCGTCGTCAATCTGAAAGACCAGGGGCCGTCCCCGGTCAAGGTAACGGAGTTTAAGGAGATTGTCATTTGACTTTAAGGCCGCAAGGTCTTCAAGGATGATCTTTTCGTTTATGCGGTTGTAGTGATTGTACCATGACGCATAACCCCCTGGCCGCCTGTCCCCAAAGGGGTCGTTTTCTCCGCCGGAAAGAAAAGCAAGGCCGGAAAAATCCTGGGCGTATATTTTTTTAAGATAGTCCTTAAATTGAAAGAACCCCCTGGCGAGAAAAACATGGAGTTCGGCCATTTTTTCTCCCCCGGCCCAGACTTTGCCGGGGCAGTACAGCTCCGCGCCGATACGGTCATGGCGGCTGTTGACCCTGTACGATACGGGCCCCCCGCCTTCCAGGGAAGCAACGCACAGGTAGTAATCGCCGCTTCGTATATACATGATGAAGTGGCCTGTCGTATCGCCGCCCTGTGGCCTGTCGCCTTCCCTATTGGTCAGCTTGATAAGTTCGGGGATAATGTAAACCTTGCGGGGGAGCCTTTCCCCCTCGGCAAGTTCCCAGCCCGCCGACCAGGACTGCCAGCCTCCGCTATGAAGAAATTTTTCCCGCTCGGTAAAGGCCCGTGAAACGTCCGGGCCTGCCTCAAGGAGGGCAAACAGTTCATTCAGGGTAAGGATGTCAAAGGTCCTTGCTCCTTCCTGGATTCCGTCTTCCTTTGCCGTATAGCTGAGCAGCCTCCACCCCGGTCCCCCCTGGGTTTCGGCCCGGATGATTCCGGGTATGTCCATGTTGATTACCTCTTGCCTTACAGTTTACTATGGATGCGGGGAGAACCGCAAACCATAATGATAGAACTTGCCGCCTTTCTGGGGAATCCGGGGCTTCACTATAAAAACAACCGCCACAACGCCGCGTGGCTTTTTGCCGGGACACTGCCGTTTTACGCTGCCCTGTCATGGAAGGACAAGTTCAAAGGCGTCTATGCGTCCCTTGACGGAAGGACCATGTTCCCTGGCGGTCCGCAGAGCGCGCAGGGCTCGCAGAGCGGCCCTGAACCGGGCGGCCCGGAAGCGCCTGAAAAGGTCCATTTTCTTTTTCCCCAAACCTTTATGAATCTTTCAGGCGAGTCTGTCGCCAGGGCGGCGTCATTCTTCAAAATAAAAACCGAAAACATTCTCGCTGTGCATGACGAACTTGAACTGCCCCTGGGGACAGTGTCGCTGAAATACGGCGGCGGCCTCGGCGGTCATAACGGCCTGCGCTCCATGAAAGCCGCGCTCAGTACCGCCGATTTCTGGCGGCTCCGCATAGGCATAGGCCGGCCTCCGGGCCGTCTGCCAGGAGACGGCGGTCCTCCGGGTTCCGGGGGGGACGTGTATTCCTGGGTGCTTTCGGATTTTTCCCGTGAGGAAGAAGAAGTCCTTGCCGTAACGTTTAACGCGCTGGACAGCTTTTTTATGGAAATGCTGGCAAAGGGACCTCAAGCCCTGCTTCCCGAATGGAAGAAGAAGGCCCTTGCATCTAACGGTGGTGAAAAGCATGAAGCCGGGAGGCAGATATGAAAAATCAGGCGGAAGCCTTTGACGCGCTCTACAGGGTTATTGTAAAACTCCGCGCGCCTGACGGCTGTCCCTGGGACCGGGAACAGACAGCTTCTTCCCTCAGGGGGGACCTTATCGAAGAAACCTATGAGGCGGTCGAGGCCATAGACGAAAAGAACCCGGCCCATATACGCGAAGAGCTTGGCGATCTATACCTCCTTGTTACCATGCTTTCGTATATGCACGAGCAGGAAGGGCTTTTTTCCGTTGCCGATGTGCTTGACGGCGTGGCCGAAAAACTCATACGCCGCCATCCCCATGTATTTGGCCGCCTCAAGGTCAGGGACAGCGCCGAGGTTCTGGATAACTGGGCGAGGATAAAGGTAGAACAGGAAGGAAGAAGCCCTAAAGATTCATGTCTTGATGAAGTTTCCACGGCCCTGCCTCCCCTTGAGAAAGCCTATAAACTCCAGAAGAAGGCGGCCAAGTCAGGTTTTGACTGGCCCGATCCCGCCGCCGTTATGGGCAAACTCCGCGAGGAAATGGAGGAAGTGCAAGAGGCCGTAACAATCAATGACAACGGTGAAAGCCTTGAGGGTGAACTGGGGGACCTGCTTTTTTCGGCAATAAACCTCTGCCGCAGTTTCAAGGTAGACCCCGCGGTGGCCCTCCAGCGTACCAACGGCAAATTCATCAAGCGCTTCAAGCATGTGGAACGGCGCATGAAGGAGGCGGGCGCCGAAATGAAAAAGGAAAACCTTGCCCTCATGGACCGCTATTGGGAAGAAGCCAAAAAACGGTCTTGACAGGTCTCAGGTTATACCGTAGAATAATCCCATTATTATGAAGATACTACAAAACAAAACCAGTTTAAGCCCGCTTGGCACGGTTTTTGCTCTCTCTCTCTCTCTCTCTCTCTCTCTCTCTCTCTCATAAGACTCACCGCCATCTTTTTCTGACCCAGATATGGAGTTTTACCAAAGGTAAAACTCCAACGCAATACGGCTCCGCCGTATTGCGCACTCACCTCCATCTTCCAGACAGGCACAGCTATCTCTTTTTCTCAATAGGGAAGGCGGCGCTCGTTCCGCGAGCGCGGAAACAAAGGTGTTACCCGCTAATGCGGTACACATAAATTTAGGTTATGCGATATAAAATCTGAAATTTATAGTCTGCCGCGTCCATACGGCGGTTGTAAAAAAGATTTTATGAAATCTAAACGCATAATAAGTTTTGCCAAAAACTAGAGGAGTTGAAAATGGCAAAGAAATTCTTTTTTATTAATTCATCGGTTCTTTTGGTCGTAGTATTTATTGCTTTTATCAGTTGTGATAATGGGACAAACGGCGGTAATTCATTCCAATGGGGAGAAGGAACATGGATTAGTACTACGACTACCCTAATGTATGGCGGAAACTTTTATCGAAAAGCAGTTAACGCAAACGGGAATTCCAAATGCTATATTGCCACTTCGCAAACGGAAACACCTTGGACAGAAGTTTTAAGGAGCACGTATCCTTATCCCGCGAATGCTTCCAGCGCCATAACGCTTACCATAACCGAAGTAAATACGACTATGTTTGATGGTATTGACAATTGGGAAACATGGGAAGATTTAAATCCAACTAATCAAGGACGTTTAGGAGGCAGTCAAACAACAACTGTCAGTATGATTTCAAATACACAAATGACCGCATTTGGTGTAACATTTGAAA
>JAISCK010000009.1 GCA_031265635.1 Spirochaetaceae bacterium | reverse complement strand
GGAAATGGCGGTCAAACTCGGCAGGGAAAAAAACGCCGATGTGGTTATGGCCACCGATCCCGACGCCGACCGTTTCGGGATTGCCGTTCCCTCAGGCGGGGCAAAGCCCGGCGCGCAGGGGGCTTCGGCGCATGCCCCATCCGGGGAATTTACCCTTGTTACGGGAAACCAGATGGGCGCGCTTCTCGCGGACTATATTTTCCTTTCCCTTAAAGAACTGGGAAGGATGCCGAAAAATCCCGCCATGGTAAACAGCATAGTTACTACCGGCATGCAGGGGAAGATCGCTGAATACTACGGCGCCGCCTGCCTTGAGTGCCTCACTGGCTTTAAGTGGATAGCCGATATTATGCGCCGTTGCGAGGAAGACGGAAGCCACACGGTAGTATTCGGTACCGAAGAAAGTTACGGCTACCTCATCGAAAACGAAGTGCGCGACAAGGACGGGGTTTCAGCGGCGGCGCTGACCGCCGAGATGACCCTTTACTGGAGAAGCAAAGGCAAGGGCCTCCTTGACCGGCTCAACGAGCTTTACGGCATCGCGGGTTACTGGGAAGAAATGGGCATTTCCAAATACTTCCAGGGTCCTGACGGCCCGGCCATCATGAAAGGCATCATGGAAGAATACCGGAAAAATCCTCCGGGAACGCTGGGCGGGCTCAGGGTTGTCAAAATACGGGATGTGCTTGAATCGCTGTGGATCATACCCGGCAAGGGAAAGGGAACGGAAAAGGTTTCGCTTCCCAAAAGCGATGTACTCCAGTTCTACCTTGAAGACGGAACCGTGGTAAGCGCCAGGCCCAGCGGCACCGAGCCCAAGATAAAATTCTACGCCACGAGCTGTACCAAGGTTACCGGAAGCCTTGGGGAAGCAAAGGCGGAAGCGGCCAAAAAACTTGGCGCGATAAAGCGGGACATACGCAAAGTCATCGGCGATTAAAGAAGGACGGTGGAAAGAGATCTGATGAGCGGATTTGACTGGGCGGCTGAAGCCTTTGTTAAGGGAGCGGCGTTTACGGCATTTGACATTGAAACCACCGGACTCTATTCCCAGACCGACCGTATTGTCGAACTGGGCGCGGTTAAATTTGACTGCCTGGGTATTGCCGCGCGGTTTTCGGTTCTGATAAATCCCGGTATACCCATGCCCGCCGGGGCAAGCAGGGTAAACGGCATAGACGACGCGATGCTGAAAGACAAGTCCTCCATCGAAGAAACCCTGCCCGATTTTTTGCGTTTTACAAACGGCAGTATTCTGGTGGCCCATAACGCCCCTTTTGACTGTGGTTTTATCAACGAAAGCCTTAAACGGTGCTACAGAGACCAGGCCCGGTTGACGTTTCAGGATGGGGCGGAATCCGTCAAAAGCCGGTTCAGCGCCCCGTTCAGGGAACTTCCCAACCAGGTTGCCGACACCCTTGTTTTTGCCAGGGAGGCATTTCCGAAACGGACGAGCTACAAGCTCCAGGACCTGGCCTCGGAGTTCGGCATTGACGCGAAAGAGGCCCACCGGGCTTCGGATGACGCGCGGGTCTGTATGGAAGTATTTACAGCCTGCGTAAAACAGATACGCCCTGATTTTCATCAGGCGGCAAGGAGAACCGAATGATCACTACGGAAAGACGCAAACCCCCGGTCGTTCTTGCCCTGGGCGTTCTTGTGGCTGTTCTCGCGTCCTGTTCCCTTAACCGCATGGTCATGAAAAAGGCGGCGGACATGGTAAGCTCCGGGGGCAGCGCCTCGGCTTTCACCGAAGACAACGATATTGAACTTGTGGGAGACGCCCTCCCCTTTGCCATCAAAATGTACGAAACCCTTCTGGCAAGCAACCCCGAACACCAGGGACTGCTCCTCACCACCGGTTCACTTTTTATCATGTACGCCAACGCCTATGTCCAGGGTCCCGCGGAAAAGCTCGGCCCCGAAGACTACATCAAAAAAGAAGCGCTCCTTAAAAGGGCCAAACAGCTTTACCTCCGGGGAGCGGCCCTGCTCTACAGGGCACTGGACAAAAAATATCCGGGGTTCAGTGAAGCCGGCGAGGAGGATATGGGCCAATACCTCGGCAGGATGAAGAAAGACGATGTACCCCTGCTGTACTGGACCACGGCCGGCATGCTTTCTGCCTATTCTCTTGATGTCTTTGATTTTGAACTGGGTGAAAAGATATATTCCCTTTCGGCCATGATAGGAAGGGCCTATGAGATTGACCCTGATTTCAATATATCGGCCATTGATGAATTCTACATTCTCTTCTACAGTTCCCTGCCGGAAGCGCTCGGCGGCGACCGGGAAAAAGCGCTGTTCCATTTCAATAAAGCCCTGGAAAAGACCGGAGGACATTCGGCGGGTCCCTATGTGGCCTTTGCCCAGGCTTTCTGCGTTCCGGCCCAGGATTACGAAGGTTTCAGGGAAAACCTGGAAAAGGCCCTGGCTGTTGACGAAAACGCCGAGCCTTCCATACGGCTTATGAACGTGTTGGCAAAAAGAAAAGCCCAATTTCTTCTTGACAATGACTATAATTATTTCTCGTTTTTGCCTTCTCCATATGAAGAATGGTAAGGAGTATGTTATGACGCATAACAGACTG
This sequence comes from Spirochaetaceae bacterium, assembly GCA_031265635.1. Taxonomy (GTDB): domain Bacteria; phylum Spirochaetota; class Spirochaetia; order Treponematales; family Breznakiellaceae; genus JAIRTD01. Next base: position 8,489 of record JAISCK010000009.1, on the reverse strand, counting down.
TGTATCGCGGCGCTGTTCCTTTTTTGCCTTGGCCCCCTGGCGCTTTTTGCCCAGCGCGGCCGGGGCAGTTCCCAGAACATCGAAATCAAAATCGCCTCCCCTGTCCCGGAAAATTCCCTCTGGGGCGCGAGCCTTAACCGCATTGCCGCGGAATGGACAAGAATAAGCGGCGGTCAGATCAGGGTACGAGTGCTTCACGGGGGAACCGAGGGAGGCGAGGCGAAGATGCGCTCGTCCCTTGACGCCAATCAGATACAGGCGGCGGTCTTTACCACCTTTGGTCTCAGTACTATCAATCCTTCTATCATTACGCTGAGCTGTCCTTTCCTCATCCGTGACGACGCGGAACTGGACCTTGTCATGAGGGAAGTCCAGGGCGATTTTGAGGAAAGAATCAACAACACCACGCAGTATGTGGTAATGGCCTGGTCCAAAGCCGGCTGGGTCAATGTTTTTTCAAGGGACCCGGTCCTGGTTCCCGATGATCTCAGGCGGCACAGGCTTGCCACTAACGCGGAGGCCAGTGATCTTAATACGGTGTTCAAAACCATGGGGTTCCAGCTTGTTGAAACAGACCTCGTTGACGTGGCCTCCAAGATGGCAAGCGGGGCCATTAACGCGGTGTACCAAAGCCCGGCATCGGTGGCGGCCTACAGGCTTTACACCAGTCTCAGGAACATGGCTTCGATCAATATAGCTCCCTTTCTCGGCGGCATAGTGATGAACAGGGTTACCTGGGAAAGAATCGATCCCCGGCACCGGGAGGAGATGATCAGGGTAACGCGGAGGATAGCCTCGGAACTTGACGCTTCCATGCAGAGAACCTCCGACGAGGCCCTGCGTGTCATGGGCCGTTCCGGCCTGGTCATCAACCGTCTCAGCGCGGCCCAGGAACAGCTCTGGACCGATGAGGTTGAAAGAGCCCTGCCCGGCCTTTTGGGAACCATCTTTGACCGGGACATATACCTGAAAATAGACGCCATAGTGAAACGCTACCGGAGCGGACAGCGCTGATGAAACAGAACGGCGAAAACCCCGCGGGAGAAGGCGGGCGGGGCCTTGCCAGGATCATGATGCTGGCGGAACACGGCATCTGTTACGCCGCCCTCGGCCTCCTTGCCCTTGTGCCGGCGCTGGAAGCCCTGCTCCGCCAGTTTTCCCTGACCATTCCGTCCGCCAGGGCGGTGATGACACACATCTTCCTTGTACTCGGCCTCTTTGCCGCCATGATCACCACGAAATCAAAGGAACATATTTCCATCGCCGTGGTTCACTATATAAAAAACGAAAAACTGAAAACCGTTCTGGCTCTCATAAGCTGTTCCTTCTCATCTTTTCTTCTTATTCTCCTTGCCTGGAATTCGGTGTCCTTTCTCCGTTACGGTCTTTCCGGCCGCCTCGCGGGTTTTATCCCCAGCCGGGTTTTCGCCCTGGCTATGCCCCTGGCCTACGCGGTCATGGCCCTGCGCATTGCCCTTGCCCTTCCGTGGAAAAAGGCCCGGCCCGTTCTTTGCGCGCTGCCCCTGCTTTTGGGAACGGCCTGCGCCCTGCCGGCCATAGCCAAGATGCTATGGGGTTTTGAACCGCCGCCGCCTGTCCTGTTCTGGCTTGATTTCCTTTACGACACGGCCCATCTTATTAAAGTTCCCGCCATACTGCTCCTCATAGCCGCGGCTCTTGCCGGTACGCCGATTTTCGCCGCCATAGGCGGCATAGCCATGATCATACTTCAGGCGGCCTTCGGCGAGCCCGAGGCGGTGCCCATACAGATTTATTCGGCCCTTACCGACGGGGATATTATCGCCATACCCCTCTTTACCCTGACGGGATTTTTTCTCTCGGAAAGCAAAGCCGGCGAAAGGCTGCTCCATACTTTCAGGAGCTTTTTTAACTGGATACCCGGCGGCATGATTATCGCCACGGTAATCATCTGCGCCTTCTTTACTTCCTTTACCGGCGCGTCGGGAGTAACCATACTGGCCCTGGGCGGACTGCTCTATACGATCTTAACCGAAAAGTCCCAGTACCCCGGCCGTTTTTCCATAGGGCTGCTTACGTCCTCCGGCTGCATAGGGCTGCTCTTTCCGCCGAGCCTCCCCATCATACTCGTGGGTTCCACATCCAATACGATTCTTCATTTTATGGGAGGGACCGTTGATTCAAGCATACTGCATTATTTTATAGGCGCCCTCATACCCGGCTGTATTCTTGTCGCGGCAATGATAGTCTTTGGCATAGGCGCGTCGCGCAAGGTAAAGATACCTGTCGAGGCATTTGAATTCCCAAAGGCGCTCCGTTCCCTTAAACACGCCGCCTTTGAGATACTCCTTCCGGTTTCGCTTATCGCCCTTTATTTTTCGGGTATACTTTCGCTGGTCGAAATCAGCGCCGTGTCGGTGTTCTATGTATTTATCACCGAAGTACTCATCCACAAGGACATAGCCGTCGCCGATACGGCAAAGGTGTTCCTCAAGGCAATCCCCATCATAGGAGGGGTGCTCTCCATACTTGCCATGGCCAAGGGCCTTTCCTACGCCATTATCGACACCCAGGTTCCCCAAAATTTTACCCGCTGGATGCAGGCGGCGGTGGAATCAAAATACCTTTTCCTCCTGCTCCTCAACCTGGCCCTCCTTGTGGTGGGCTGCCTCATGGACATATTTTCGGCCATACTCGTGGTACTGCCCCTCATCGTGCCCCTCGGACAGGCTTACGGCATAGACCCGGTTCATCTGGGAGTCATCTTTATCATCAATCTTGAAGTAGGTTTTCTCACGCCGCCTGTAGGCATGAACCTGTTCCTCGCGAGCTACCGTTTCAAGAGGCCCTTTATGGAAATCTGCCGCTTTGTCCTGCCCTTCCTGCTTATTCAGCTCGCGGTGGTATTCCTCGTAACCTATGTGCCGGCGCTGTCAACCGCCCTGATAAAGCTGACCCGCTAGTCCCTAACTCAGATTGAAGGCTTTGAGTATCTTGTCAAGCTGTACGGGTTTCCCGTTGGCGTCATCCGCCGTTACCGTGGTGAAGATCCAGCCTTCTATTTTGGCAGGATCAACACCGGCGGCGATAAAGGGTTCGGGGTTAAGCGCAAAGACCATATCCTTGTCATTGGTTCCCATATCCTTGGCCCATTCAAAAACATTGCCGTTTCCGAGGTTTACCCCGTAATGGTCCATGGCCCCGTGATAGCCTATGGCCTCCCTTTTCAGCTTTACGATGTATTCATAGGAAGCAAGGGGCGCGGCCTCTCCGTTATACGTCAATGTTTCTCCGCCGAGCTTGGTTCCCACCGTAAGTTTGTCCCCGGCGGCCCTTACGGTTCCGCTCAGCCTGTTCACGTCAAGACCGGCGGCGATAAAGGGCGCGGCGTTAAATTCAAGCATAACATCATAGAGCGGGCTTTCGGCGTAGTTCCTGCTCCAGATGAAGCGGGCCTCGTTGTCGGGCGCGGCCAGGGACCAGCCGCCGTTTGCTTCGTCAAAGGCCAGGGCCCGGGGAATCCGGTTGAGGAGCTTGTCAAACGCGGAGACAGAATCTTTTCCTACCACGTCAAGGTTCCCGCAGGAAAGGACCGCCAGGGCGACCAGGCTCCCAAGTACAACCTTGAACCGTTTAAGCCGTAACGCGTTGGTCAGCACCGAGACGGAACTCATGCTCATGGCAGCGGCGGCAAAAATGGGATTAAGGAGGGGCCCTCCAAAGAGATACAGAATGCCCGCGGCGACAGGAATGCCCAGGGTGTTATACCCGAAGGCCCAAAACAGATTCTGCTTGATGGTCCTGATGGTCCTCTTGCTCAGATTGACCGCCGCGGAAACATCCATAAGGTCGCTCCGCATAAGCACAATATCCGCGCTCTCCATGGCTACGTCTGTCCCGCTGCCTATGGCAATGCCTATATCAGCCTGGGCCAGGGCCGGGGCGTCATTGATACCGTCCCCTACCATGGCGACAAAACGCCTGCGGCGTGTTCCATCCCCGCGCCCTGATTCCCCGTAGTATTCCTGCAATTTTTTCACCTCACCGGACTTGTCTTGGGGCAGCACTTCGGAAAGCACCCTGTCGATGCCCACCTGCCGGGCAATGGCGGCGGCGGTCTTTTTGTTGTCCCCGGTTATCATGGCAACCTCTATCCCCATTCCCCGGAGGCTTTCTATGGCCGCCCTGCTGGAAGGTTTTACCACATCGGCTACCGCCACAATTCCCGCGATTTTTCCGTTCAGCGCGGCGTACATGGGCGTCTTGCCTTCGGAGGCCAGGCGGTCGGATTCGGTTTCCAGTTCGGCGAGGGCTATGCCGCGCTCGTCCATGAGCTTGCGGTTTCCCGCCAGAATACAGCACGGGCCGCCGGCCCCGTTGAGTTCCGCCTCAATGCCCCTGCCGGTAAGGGCCTCAAAGCCCGAGGCCGTAAAGAGGGGGAGCCCCAGCTCTTCCGCGCCGGCGACAATGGCCTGGCCCAGAGGGTGTTCCGATCCTTTTTCAGCCGATGCTGTTATACGCAAGAGATAGTCCTTGTCGACGCCCCCGGCGGTAACTATATCCGTGATCCGGGGCCTTCCTTCGGTAATGGTTCCTGTCTTGTCGAATACTATAGTCTGTATTTTATGGGCCGTTTCCAGGGCCGCTCCGCTCTTGATCAGGATGCCGTTTTCAGCGCCCTTCCCCGTTCCCACCATGATTGCCGTAGGAGTGGCAAGACCGAGGGCGCAGGGACAGGCGATAACCAGTACGGAAATAAAGATGGTAAGGGAAAACTCAAGGGGCGTCTTTCCGTCAGGCAGGGCAACAAGCCCCGAGGAAGAGGCGGCAAACCACGCAAGGCCCGCGAGCAGGGCAATCACGCAGACAATGGGGACAAAATAGCCGGACACTATATCCGCCATCTGCGCGATAGGGGCTTTTGAACCCTGGGCGTCTTCCACAAGTTTAATGATCTGGGCCAGGGCGGTATCGCTTCCGGTTTTTTCGGCCCTGAACCGGATGACGCCGTTGCTGTTGATCGTCGCGGCATACACCTTGTCCCCGGCCTTCTTGTCCACAGGCATACTTTCCCCGGTGAGCATGGATTCATCAATGGCCGTATGCCCCTCAATGATCTCCCCGTCAACAGGTATCTTGGCTCCCGGCTTCACCACAATACTATCGCCGGGTATCACTTCATCTATGGGAATTTCTTTTTCGAGAGTTCCCCCGGAACCGTCATCAACAATGACAATCGCCGTTTTTGGGGCAAGGCCCATTAGTTTCTTGATCGCCGCGCTGGTACGCCCCTTGCTTACCGCTTCCAGCGTTTTACCCAGCAGTATCAGGGCGATAATCACCCCGGCTGTTTCAAAATAGAGAGACTCTACCGCGTTGAAATTGCCCAGGACTATCTGATACGTATTGTAGAGGCTGTAGAGTACCGCCGAACTGGTCCCTATGGCAATAAGAGAATCCATGTTGGGGCTCCGGTGCAGAAGGTTTTTGAAACCGGCGGTATAAAACCTGTAACCGGCAATGATGACGGGAATGACCAGGGCCAGTTCGGCAAGGGCGTATACCAGGGGAAAATTCATCGGCGACAGGGCCCGCGGAAAAGGCAGCGTAACCCACGGGATCATGGGAGCCATGGCGATGTAGAGCAGGGCAAACCCAAAGGAAGCAGCGACAATAAATTTTGTCCTCAAGACCCTGATTTCTTTTTCTTTCCGCAGCTTGTCCTGGTCTACGGCGCCTTTCTCCGAAAGATCTATCGCCTCGTACCCGGCCTTTTCAATCGCTTCCCTAACGGCGGAAATTCTCAGCATCCGGGGATCGTAGATCACCGTGGCTTTTTCCGTGGCAAGATTTACCGAAGCGCTTTCTATACCCCCCAGTCTGCGTATCGCCTTCTCAACACGCTGGGCGCAGGCGGCGCAGGTCATACCGCCTATGCCTAAGGTCTGGCTCTGCATTGCATACTCCTTTTATAAACCGCAAAACGCGCGGCATTTTGTAAAACTTATAAGCCAACCGCAGTCTGGCGGATGACCCGGACAAGCCTATTCAACTCCGGCGCCAGCGGGCAAAGATAGCTTTCGCTTCTTTAAGAAATTCTTTTGAAATGGTAATGGCCGTGTCCGTTACCGTTTTATTTGCCGGAAATATGGGAACGGGATTACAGCCCCCGGAACGGACTTCCACCTGGCTCATGCGGAAACGGTTGCCGCAGTTCTGGCAAACCAGTACCGTCCCCTGCTGCCGGTAAAAACCCCTGCCTGAAGCATAACAGACCTGACAGGTATTAAACGCCGTCCGTATGGTTCCGTCGGGAGCCCGCACCGCCAGCACTTCAAGGCGGGTTCCTTCAATATCTACCGGATAGAATACCGCGGTTTCCGTGATTTCAGAAACCCGTATAACCAAATCGCGGTCAACGACGGGGGGCCTTACCGTGTTGGGCTGTATGTTCTGGGCGAAGGCAAAGGAGCCTCCAAGGACCGTAAGGGCTGCCAGAACCAGGACCCCGCGAAAACCGAAAAACATTTTCATTTTTTTCTCCTTTTTGCTGACAGTACAACCGCGGCAATCGCGATGACCGGAACAATACAATGCCAATGAACCAGCAAAAATTCCATGCTCTCCTCCCTTGGGGAACTATCACTGCGCGCAGCAGCCGCCTGAGCAGCCGGCCGCTGCTTCAAAATGAACGTCGGGATATATCAATGTTTCAAAGGCGGAAACTTCGGCCTTTACCGCTTCAATGTCCACGGTGTCCAAATCATCTACGGTTTTTACATATCCGTAGAACACATAGTCGCCGGTGGAAAATTCAAAATCACCGTCAGGCAGCAGCCTGATCATGGTATCCCCCTCCCGGTCAATATCCAGCCGCGTATAATAGGCCGGAAAAACGACGCGGCTGTTTCCCGGATCAAGCGAATCATTGTTGATGGTCCACAGCGCCAGGAGGCCGTTCCGCATCACAACTATCGAGGGCTCAAAGCCCCCGTCCCGGAGTTTTATTGTTACCGCCTGGTATCTTCCGTCTTCCCGCAATTCGGCCACGGCGACCCCGTCAACGGGAATGCTTACTCCCGCCGGAACAGGAGCGGTATCCGGTTCCTGTACAACGCTTTCCCCCTCGGCAAGCACCGTGATGGAACTCCTTATCATACCCATCCAGCAGGAATAAGGAAACCTGCCGGATTTACCGGGGGTAAACTCGATGATGTTTTCACCTGTTTTGAAACGGTATTCGATTCCGTATTCCCGTATGATCATGCGGTTGTTGCAGCCGTTGATGCTCCCCTGCGGCGCGTTGATTGTCCATCGTACAGGAATACCCTGCTGTACCGTGATCGCGGGATACCGCCCTCCGCTCAAGGTTGAATTGACAATCTGGAAGCCGTTCTCGATTACCGGCGCAAAGGCCGCTTCCCCTGTCCCCGGGGCAGAGGGACGCAGCGCCGCCATGATACTGCCGGCAGGGTCAAAGCTGATTCCGGAAAGGCCGAAGCCGTAACTGAACATGCCCATGCCCATTACCGTTACAAGGACAGCCCCGAATCTCATCACCAGGCGGGTAAACTTCCGGCTGAGAACGCCGCTCAAGGCGCCTATGCCGAACATAAGGGGCGCTGTTCCCGCGCTGAAAAGGAACATTGAGACGCCCCCGGCAACAGGGCTGCCTGTGGAAAGAGCGTATAACTGCATGGCCTGCAGAGGGCCGCAGGGCATGAGCCCGTTGAGGAGGCCGATAAAAAGAGGGCCTTTATTGACGGCGCCCTGTATCTTTTTCGTGAAAATTTTCGGCATACGCGGGGTGAAGCGCCGCAGGACGTTTCCAGCGGAACCCTGAAAAAGGCCGAGCATGTTGAGGCCCATGATCACCATGAAAGCCCCGGCAAGAAGCTGAACCGCCCCCTGAAAACGGCCCGATACGGTAAGCGCCTGCCCCAGCGCCCCGACGATGACCCCTATGGCCGTGTAGGAAAGCACCCGCCCGGTATTGTAAAGAACCGAAGGAAGGAGCGCGTGTAAGGGCGCCCGCCGCCTTGCTTCGTCCTGATGAACCGGGGAAATACACTGGGACAGGTTGATTCCGCCGCACATGGCGATACAGTGAACCGAGGTAACAAGGCCGATGACAAACAGCATGCCGTAGCCCATGCCCGCTTCGGCAAGGGGGAAAGCGCGGGTAAGGGTATCTATTCCCAGGCCCCGCAGCAGCACATAAAGGGAAAGAATGATAATCAGTATTCCGGCGCTTTCAAAAAAAGGCCGGCGCTTTGCATCATCCAGGACCCTGTAATCAAGTTCTTCGATTATATCCGTTATCCCTTTGCCGGTAATCACCGAATCGTCATAGCTAAGGGCGGCCATGCCGGTGCTGAAACTGACGCGGGCCGACTCTATCCCCGGAGTATTTTTCAGCCTTGTCTCAATCCTGTTCTGGCAGTTGACACAGGTCATACCGCCTATACGAATTGTCAGGGTCTTCATAACGCCTTGCGGCCTCCCGCCTT
>JAISCK010000233.1 GCA_031265635.1 Spirochaetaceae bacterium | reverse complement strand
TCGGCGCGGGCGTGGACTATCCCCTTTCCGGGGCCCTCTACCTCAGGGGCGAACTGCTCTGTAACCTTGATCTCGTTCCCTTTGATGATGATGGGGATGATACTTTTCGGAGCCTCGGCCCCCGGCTCAAGATCGGCGTAGGCTACTCGTTCTAAATAGGAACACCGGGCAAAGTTTTAAGAACCTTCCCGGCTTTCTACTGCGCAAATGCGGACCTGTTCCTTTCGGGCAGGTCCGTTTTTTTATCCGGTGTTTCACGTGAAACATTTTATTCGCTGAGGAACTTCATTCGGTTTCCGGGGAAAAGCGCCGGGACGCCTTTTTCGCGCCGTGGATGTGTTTGCGCGCAAGCCGCGTTTCCCTGGCCGCGCGGGAAGGTTTGCTGGGCCGTCTGCGTTTGGGAAGCCGGGCGGAGGCGGCTATAAGGGCCTCAAGGCGGGCATAGGCCCGTTCAAGGTTCACGCGCTGGGAGCGCTCTTCGCTTGAGGTAATGACAAGTTCCCCGATTCCATCGTCCCGGTGAACAAGCCTTGAGGCAAGGGTCTCTCCCAGGCGGGCCAGTTCGTTCTCCGAAAGCCCCTCAAGGCGGTTCAGGGCCAGGCGCAGGGTTACTTTGGTGTTCACCTTGTTGACATTCTGGCCGCCCGGCCCGCCGGAGCGGGAAAAGCCCACTTCGGAGGCGGTACGGACGGATTTGTGCAGCAAAAGGACGTTCATTTTTTTAACCGGAACATCCGGGACTACTCCGCCGCTTTTTTCAGGTCTTCGGCCTTGTCGGTTTTTTCCCAGGGAAATTCGTTTCTGCCGAAATGACCGTAGGCGGCTGTTTTTTGGTATATGGGGCGGCGGAGGTCCAGCGTTTTGATGATTCCCGCCGGGGAAAGATCAAAGACCTTTTGCACAGCCCTTTCAATATTGGATTCGGGCACATTGCCGGTTCCAAAGGTATCAACCATGACGGAAACAGGAAAGGGAACGCCTATGGCATAGGCGAGTTCTATTTCGCAGCGCCCGGCAAGGCCCGACGCGATTATGTTTTTTGCCACATAGCGGGCCATATAGGCCGCGGAGCGGTCTACCTTGGTGGGGTCCTTGCCCGAAAACGCGCCGCCTCCGTGCCGGCCCATGCCGCCGTAGGTATCAACAATGATTTTACGGCCGGTAAGCCCGGTATCGCCAAAGGGGCCGCCGACAACAAAACGGCCGGTAGGATTAATGAAATATTTTGTATCCTTGTCCAGAAGCCCCGTGGGTTCCAGAACGGGCTTTATAATACGGTCAATGACTGTTTCTTTGATGGTGTCGTACCGGATATCCGGGTCATGCTGATGGGAAACAACAATGGCGTCAACGCGCAGAGGCTTGTTGCCTTCATATTCAACCGTTACCTGGCTTTTGGCGTCGGGCCTGAGCCAGGGTATGGCCTTGCTCTTCCGCAGCCCGGCTGCTTCGTGCAGTACCCGGTGAGCCAGGGTAATAGGCAGTGGCATAAGGGCTTCGGTTTCGTTACAGGCAAAGCCGAACATCATACCCTGATCCCCGGCGCCCTGCTGCCCCTTGTATTCTTCAAGGCCGGAGCCGGAAACGCCCTGGCTGATGTCGGGGGACTGGCTGTGTATCATGTCAAGAACAGCCATGGACTGGTAATCAAGGCCGTAATCGGGATTGGTATAACCCACGCCGCATGCGACATCCCGGACTATATGTTGAAAATCAACAAAGGTTTTTGTGGTAATTTCGCCGCCCACGAGTACCATGGCGGTAGATGCGAAACTTTCACAGGCTACCCGGCTCTCAGGATCATCCTTGAGGCAGGCATCCAAAATGGCGTCGGAAATCTGATCACAGAGCTTATCAGGATGGCCTTCGCCCACCGATTCAGAGGTAAAAAAATAACGGCGCATACTCATGCTATACTCCTCATTCAAAACTGTAATAAAACAAAGGCAAAAATGCTATAGGGCGCACTGCGATACAGCAGCGCTTGACGCGATAGTCTTTCTTTAGTACTATTAATGTACTGAATGATTTTGGAGGAACATAGTATGAATATCAACTTGAAGGAAGATATAAAGCCGATTTCTTACATCAAAACAAATGCCGCGGATATGATTGATTATATTAATGAGCATAAAAACCCAATAATTGTTACTCAGCGCGGGGAGGCGCGGGGAGTTTTACTGGATGTCGAATCATATCAGAATATGGTCAATGCCTTATCTATTATGAAGTTATTACAGGTTTCCGAAAAAGCCATACAAGAGGGCAGGGTGTATGACAATGAGGAAGTTTTCTCCAACTTAAGAGCAAAAATCGACTTGAAAAATGGATGAAAAATATTTTATAAAGTGGGCCGCCCCCGCCAGGAATGATCTGGATGAAATCATTGAATATATCGCCCAGACAAACATGACATACGCGATAAAAATATTGGATAAAATAGAATTGGCGGTGAAAAAGCTGGATACATTTCCCAGGCGCGGAAGGATTGTGCCTGAACTGGAAAGATACGGATATATAGTATACCGGGAAATAATAGTTGCTTATTGGAGAATCATGTACAAAATTGAAAATGCTATTGTATATATAATGGCGGTAATAGATGGCAGAAGAAATGTTGAAGATATAATATTGAAAAAAATAATACTACGGGAAAATGAACTATAAAAACACCGGATATAACCTTGTGCCTGATTGGTTGTTTATTGTATAGTATAAGTTGCGGGTTAGACAAAGTGTCTGCCGACAATCAGGAGGTTTTAGAATTATGAAGAAACTGGTAATACTGATAGCGCTTGCCGTATGTATGGCCGCCGTCGTCACAGCCCAGACTCCCCGGGACGGATTCTATTTTGCCCAGGATGCGGCCTATGCCGCCAATGGCATGAAGAATCAGGTTGTACTGCAGGTTCAGGGCGGCAGGATTACATCCGCCAACTGGAACATCGTAAGTTATCAGGCCGGGGCCGCCGACCTGAAAGCGGTGGCAGCCAGAACAGGCGGCGCGGCGGCTACTTGGGCCAACAATGCCAAACTGGCCGAGGATTTTCTTGTTTCAAGCCAGAACGCCAACGCCACTTCGGTGAGCGGCGCTCCCGCCAATTTTTCTGTTGAACCGTTCTTTTCCCTGGTGAGAAGGGCGCTGGCCGCCGCTCCGGTAGCCCGTGGCGCCTATACCAAGGACGGCTGGTACTATGCCGAGGCGACTGCCGTTGATACCTACCAAACCAGGAACACCGCCCTGGTTACGGTGGTCAACGGAACCATTGTTGACGCTCTCTGGAATGGCATACTGCAGATGCAGGGAGTCAATCCTTCCAAGATGCTTACGTCCATTGCCAACGGGTATCCCATGCCCGCTCCCCAGGGCGCCTGGCACATACAGGCCGCCAGGGCTTCCCAGGCGCTGGTTACCGCGGGTGATCCTTCCAGAATCGCCGTTAAGGCCAACCAGACGACCGACGCCGTTTCCGGCTGTACCATTATGGTAAAAGATTTCCTTGATTCGGCGACGAGGGCTCTCCAGGCCGCCAGGTAACAGGCCGC
>JAISCK010000199.1 GCA_031265635.1 Spirochaetaceae bacterium | reverse complement strand
TTAAAATCGTCTTTCTTGATGTGTTCTACCAGCCAGTGTACAAGAACGGAATTTACGTCTTCGAGGAGCTTATCGGAGGAGCCTGAGGTCTTGTACTGCGCGGCAAGGGCCGCTATGGTTTTTTTGAATTCCTCATGGGTTTTTTTGTGGGCTTCAAAGTCCGGGTAGCGGTATTGGATTTGCAGGGCTTCTTCGTCGGCAAAGTGGCGTATGGTATAGGAGGCGAGAAAATTCAGGGCGTCGCCCAGTATCTTCGCGCCCTGGCCCCTGGTACAGGCTTCGGCAAGGCTGCTGGTGAGTTTGAATATCTGCTTGTGCTGGGAATCTATGGTGCTGTTTCCCGTTTCAAGGGCGGCTGTCCAGGCTATTCCGTATTTCCAGTTTTCTTCGCCGCTGCCGGAATCCGCCTCGCCGTACTTTATGAGCCCGGTAAGGGCGTTTTTGTCCGGGAACAGGTATTTGCGGAGTTTGGCGAGGACTTCTTCTATATCCAGAGGCTTGCCTACATGATCGTTCATTCCGGCCTCAAGGGCCTTTTCTATGTCTTCCCTGAAAACATTGGCTGTCATGGCCACAATGGGAACCGACAAGGCGCGGGGTATATCAAGGGCCCGTATGCGCCGTGTGGCCTCATAGCCGTCAACTTCGGGCATCTGTACATCCATAAAAATCATGTCGTATTTTTCAGGCCCGGCGCTGAACATGCTCACCGCTTCGGCGCCGTTTTCCGCGCAGTCAATGTTGATTTTTGTGGGCTCAAGAAGGGCAAGCACTATTTCCCTGTTTATTTCCACATCCTCGGCGAGGAGTACGCGGAAACCTTCAAAACTGTCCAGCCCGCCAGCGTTACGCTGTTTTTCTTCGGAGTGTTTTACGCCGATACATTCATTGATAAGATCGGCGATGGCCGAGGGAAAGAGGGGTTTGGCAAGGTATTTGTCCACGCCGGCGTTTTTCGCGTCGTCCTCAATGAGTCCCCATTCGGTGCCGGAGATCATGGTTACCACCGATTTTTCGGCGTTCTGTTTCCGTATGCGGCTTGAGAGTTCCATGCCGTTCATGCCGGGCATTTTCCAGTCTATAAAGTAAATGTCATAGGGTCCGTTTTTTTCGAGAAGCTCAAGGGCGCTCTCCCCGCTTTCGGCCACATCGCAGACTATGCCGAAACGCCGGGAAATTTCGGTAAAGTAACGCCTGATTTCTTCTTCGTCATCAACGGCAAGAATGCGCACATTGCTCCAGTCTACCCCGGACTTGAGCAGGGACTTGCGGGTATCGGCGCCTTTTTTGAGCCGCGCGGTAAAGATAAAGGACGCGCCCCTGTCCAATTCCGATTCAATCCGTATTTCTCCGCCCATCATGCTTACTATGCGTTTGGAGATCGCGAGGCCGAGTCCTGTCCCGCCGAATTTGCGGGTCGTGTTGTTTTCGGCCTGTTCAAAAGAATTGAAAAGCCGTTTCTGCTGTTCGGCGCTGATGCCTATGCCGGTATCGCTTACTTCAATTTGAACAATACAGATGCGGCCTTCGGGTTTATCTTCCGTGTTGAGAAGCTGGGCGTTGAGGCGCACGGTTCCCCGTTCCGGGGTAAACTTTACCGCGTTGGAAAGCAGGTTGGTGATGACCTGGCCGAGCCGCTGGTCATCGCCGACAAGTATAGGGGGTATCCTTTTGTCAATGGTAACATAAAAAGACTGCTGCCTTTCATCGACCCTGAAATTGATGACATTGACTACCTTCTGGAGCATCTTTTCAAAATCAAAACTCTCCGACGAAAGTTCCAGCTTATTGGCTTCTATTTTTGACATATCCAGTATGTCGTTGATAACGCCCAAAAGGTGCGAGGAAGCGTCTTCGATTTTTCCAAAGGCATAGTCTTTTTTTTCTATATCGTCGGCGTTTTTGCCTATGGCGGTCATGCCTATGATGGCGTTCATCGGGGTGCGCATCTCATGGGACATATTTGAAAGGAAGTCCCCCTTGGCCTTGCTTGCCTGCATGGCCTGTTCAAGGGCGGCGGCCCTTTCCTTGTCCATGAGGTCCCTGGCCACGGCGCCGGCTATGGCGCTGCTTACCATGACGGCAAGCTGGGCATCGCTTTCGCTCCATTTTCGTTTGGCCTCACATTCTTCTATGCTGAGTACGCCCCATAGAGCGCCGTCCATGTACATGGGCGCCCATATAAAGGATGTAAGGCCGGCGTCTTGCCGCTGGCGGTATTTGTCCCCCGGTCCGGCGGACAGGTCATCGACGCAGACGGCGGAAATAACGCCTGTTTCGGGCGTGTTTTGGGGAAAGGAACTGTTGACAAGATCATCAAAGCCCGTTCCCCCGAGGCAGGGTTTCCCTTTTTCACCAGAGAACCAGGCGTAGGCCGGTTCCTTTTCGCCGCTTCCGGTTACGAAAACAAGAATCCTCGCAACCTTCATGAATTCTCCCATGCGGCCGAGGGCGCTGAGGATGAGATCGGATACGGGTTCCCTGGATATAAAGCGCTGGGAAATGCCCGACATGAGTTCCTGCTGTTTGAGCCTGGCGCCGAGCATGGTCTCATTGGTATTCCGTACAACGGCGTTGGCGAGAAGCAGGCTTCCTGAACGGAGTATGCTTATTTCATCTTTGGAAAAGAGCCGGTCCTGGTGGCAGTCGTCAAAGCTGACAAAGCCCCAGAATTTTTCCTGCAAATAAACCGGAATGGCGAGTATGGATCTGATGGCGCAGACGGAGAGGTATTCGCTGTCTTCGCCGGGGAGTTCCGTTACCAGGCTGTTTACGCACTGGCCGCTTGAAAAAATTTCTTCCCATGAATGGAGTTTTTCGAGGTAGCTTACGCCGGTTTTTTCCTTTAGGGCATTCGCGCCGAAACTGCTGTTTTTGAGCCATTCGTATTCCTGGTTATATTTCAGCGTTCCGTTTATGGTTCGTTTTTTCCAGATATACATGCGGTCGGCGTCAACACAGAGGGCCAGGACCTCCATGGCCCTGAGCAGGGTCTTTTCAAGATATTCTGATTCTGATGAAAGAAGCATGCCGGCGGCCTGGTTTACTACGCTGAGCAGTTTGTCCCGGTGGCAAAGCTCGTTCTGGGCCGTCTCCACTTTTTCCCGCTCCCTGGTATAGACGCGGTTCTGGAAGATGATGGCGGCGCCGATGCTGAGGCCCACGACCGTCAGGGTCTGGATATGATCCAGATAGCGGTAGGTTTTGCTGACAGCCGGAATAAAACGGGCAAAGGAGGGCAGGGAACTGAGATAGTAACAGGCCATGATCATGAGCAAATGGGTGCAGAGGAAGATTATCCGGCTTTTCCCCTGCGTTAAGAGGAATACCACGATAATGCTCAGTACGAAGTAGCCCGCCATGGAACTTTCTATGCCGCCCAGGGCAAAACACACCAGGGGAAAAAGCACACCGCAGAGTACGCATACCGTTATCCAGCGGCAGAGGGTGTAGAGCCGGAAATGATTGGCGATGAACATCAGACAGGCTATGACAATATTGAAACACAGAATCAGCAGGACGAGATATAGGCTGGACCTCATGATGATGCGGGTTATCATGGCGGTGAACGCGGTTGCCATACCGACGAGGTATACGACATTCACCATTCTGGCTTCAAGAGAAAGCTCTTCCGAGTAGATATATTTTTGAAGAAGGTTTTTGAAGAACCGCAAGCTACTCCCTCGAATTTCTTTCTGGAGTATACCGGGACCGCCTTAAAATGTCAAATTGAGAAGCGGTCCAAAGACCGGATTTTTACCGGATTTACCGATATATTTAATTGACTTGTGGGAAATATTTCTATAATATGAATAAAGGAGCTATTATGGAAAAAAACTGTTTTAAGGTACTTGCGCTCTTTCCGGTACTGGGGATTTTCAGCCTGGTTTCCTGTACGGACTTCTTTTCCACTTCGCTCGCGACCTGGGCCCAGAGGGACCGTACCAAACTAAACATCAAGGTAACGGCTTCCAATGTGGATGACCTTATCGCGCAGAACGGCAATGATCCCGACACCTCTCTGGCGATTCTTAAAGGCATAGAGGCCGCGCTTAAAGGCGCCTCGGGCCAGTCTAAACTTGACCTGGAAAGCGCCGCCCTGGAAGCCGCGGCAAACGCCGCCGGCCTCGGCAATACGGTGCTTGGTAAATCCCAGGAGATTCTTGACGCCATAGATTCCGGTGTCGACGCCGATGTGCTTGCCCTGGTTGAAAATGTTATAGACAGCCTTGACAACCTCGGCGCCACGGCGTCAACCCTGCTTGCCGCCCTGCCTGATCCCGGCGATCCGACTGCCTTTGAGGCCTTTATTGAGAATTCAGACCCAACCAAGCTCGCGCTGGCCGCGGCGGTACTCCTCGCCTCGGAAGCGGAACAGGCCGGCGGCGCGTCAGGCTATATCGCGGGTTTTACCGGTACTCCCTCTTCGCCTAATGAGGCAATGGCCGTGGCCATCGCGGGCGGCATAGCGTCAAATTACGCTTCAACCGAAGAAGGTACTGTCGATGCCATCATCGAGAATATGCTTAAACAGCTAAAACTTATCTAAAAGAGTCATGAACGGGGATATAGCCAGACTTGCCGGCCTTATACAATCCTCAAAAAAAGCCGTAGCCCTTACCGGCGCAGGGGTAAGTACCCTGTCGGGCATACGGGACTTCCGGGGAAAGAACGGCCTCTACAAAGAAATGGACGCCGAAAAAATTTTCGATATTGATTATTTTTTTAAGGACCCGTCTTTTTATTACCGTTCGGCGCGGGATTTTATTTACAATATTGATGAAAAAGAAGCCTCTCTTGTTCACCGCGCCCTTGGCCGGCTCGAAGAGCGGGGCCTTATACGGGGCGTGATAACCCAGAATATAGACCTCCTTCACCAGAAAGGCGGAAGCCGCACGGTGATTGAGATACACGGTTCCCCCTCGGTACATTACTGCCCCCGCTGCGTAAATCCCCGGGCCCTTGAGAAACTGCGGGAAAACCCCGCCGGCGCCGGCAGCGAAAATACTTCCATGGGTTTTGACGCCGCGGCCGCCCTGGTCCGTCAGGGGGCGCTGCCCCGCTGCGGTTCCTGCGGGGCGGTGCTGAAACCGGCCATAACTTTTTTTGGCGAATCCCTCCCGCCCCGCGCCCTTTCCGACGCGGAGCGCCTGGCCCGGGAAGCCGGCCTGCTGCTGGTCCTCGGAACCAGCCTCACCGTATATCCCGCGGCGGCCCTGCCCGATCTTACCCTCCATTCAGGCGGAAACATAGTCATAGTAAACAATATGCCGACCCCCAGGGATGCTGACGCGGTTCTTAAATTTGAAGATTTGAGTACTGTTTTTTCGAATCTGGAGCTATAAGCGGTTTGCCGTTAGCTTTATTTTTGTTTCCATATAGACTATACTTTATTCAGGAGGAATGAATTATGAAAAAAGGCTTTTTTTTGGCCGCGATCGCGCTTGCTGTTTTTGCGTCCGCTCTAAGCGCCCAGACCAATTCGCTCAAGGGCATGAATCTTAGCGGCGCCACAGGACTGTATTCGATTCCCACAGGCCGCATAGGCTGGGAAAGATCCGCCGACGTGGGCCTTGATTTCGGATACCATACCATCATAGACGACAAGATTAACCATATCCCCGCTGTCAGCGCGAGTTTTTTCCATTGGATTGAACTGAGCCTGGCCTTTGATATTCAGCCGGATATAGGTGAATACGGGAATAACGACCTGCTCATGGGCTTTAAGATTCAGCTTCCCACGACTTCCACGGCTGTTGCCTTCGGTGGGAGTTTTCAGGCAATCAATCTCGGCGACGATGCTATTAATACAACAGCCTTCCAGATATATGCCGCCGTTACCTATCCGGGGACCCTTTTGGGGATGCCTTCGGAAACAAGCGTTGTGGTCGGCAAAACTTTCAGGGACCACAATAACAGCGATATAGACTTTGGTATGGGCTTTGACCTCGTAGTGTTTCCCAAAGTATTCCAGAATTATGTTCACTGGATAACCGATTTTTCCAACTTTGATTACAGCATTGGCGCCTGGCCCAAC
>JAISCK010000076.1 GCA_031265635.1 Spirochaetaceae bacterium | reverse complement strand
AGGGATAACAATGATCAGCATTACGGACATTGCCAAAAAAGCGGGTGTTTCTTCCTCGATGGTTTCACGGGTTCTGAACGGGAAGCGTTATGTCAATCCCGAAAAACGTGAACAGATACTCAAACTTATCAGGCAGACCGGCTATGTTCCGAACCGCTCGGCCCGCAGCATAGCCATGGAGAGGAGCTTCACCATAGCCATCGTCATCCCCGATACCTTTAACATGTTTCAGCGGCAGCTTTTTTCGATCATCGAGCGGCATCTGGTGTCATTCGGCTATCACATTATCTTCTTTTTGGTCAAATGGGGCGTGACCAGCGAAAAAGAGTGCCTCACCCGTCTTATGGGAGAAAAACTTGACGGCGTCATCATGCTCCACGAAGTAAAGCTCCCCGAATTTTACAAGTATCTTGAGAGCATCAAGTTGCCGGTAATTTCCACAATGTGTAACTACAACAAGATCCCGACGATTAAGGTTGACGACAAACAGGCCGCCTACGAAGGCATGGAACACTTAATCGGCCTGGGCCACCGCGGCATTGCCATGATCTGCGGCAACGGTTTTTCGTTCGGCGCCAAGCGGGCGGAAGGTTACTTCAAGGCCCTCTCCGAGCACGGCATAGCCCGTGACGAAAACCGCCTGGTGTATGTTCCACAGTATACCCCGGAAGCGGGTATGTACGGCATGCGGGAACTGCTGCTGCGCAGCCGGGATTTTTCGGCTGTTTTCGCCTGCAGCGATGAACTCGCCCTGGGAGCCATGCGTACCCTCCAGGATGAAAACTACCGCATCCCCCAGGACATATCGCTCATAGGCTTCGACGACATTGACACCTCAAGCTACCTCTTTCCCCGGCTTACCACTATACGCCAGCCCATACAGGAAATCGGCGAACAGTCGGCTTTGTACCTTCACAGGATTATAAACGGTCAGGACAGCAGGGATTTGGAACAGATCATCCCCCACAGGCTCATAGTCAGAGAATCAACCGCCAGGCTCCGGTCGCCATCGTAACACCCGCCGCGTCCCTACACATCAGGCAGCACCCGCACACATTCAATATCAAGAACGGCGTTTACTTTTTCTCCTTCGCTGTAGCTGGCATAGAGCTGGGGGTTGTATATTTCGATTACCAGGGTGGTTCCAGCGGCGTCAAGTTCGTATTCAACATTGGAGCCGAAGAAGGTAACCCGTTTTACCGTGCCGGGGATGCCTTCGTTGTCCTTTGAGAGTTTGACCGATTCGGGCCTGAAGGCAAGACAGCACGCCTTGCCCTTTTCAACAGAAACCTTGCCGGGATTGGGAACCTTGAAAATCTTTCCGCCTATGCTGACAACAGCGACGCCGTTGTCAGCGCCTTCATAGGTCCCGCTGATGAAATTCGCCGTCCCTATAAAATTGGCGACAAATTTACTGACGGGGTATTCATATATATCCTTGGGGCTTCCTGTCTGCATGAGGTCCCCGTCTTTCATGATCACTACCCTGTCGGAGATGGCCATGGCTTCGGCCTGGTCATGGGTTACATAAAGGCTCGTGATGCCCAGTCTTTTTTGCAGGGACCGCAGTTCGTCTCTCATGTGTACCCTGAGTTTGGCGTCAAGGTTGGACAGGGGTTCATCAAAGAGCAGCACCATGGGTTCAATGACTATGGCCCTGGCAAGGGCTACGCGCTGCTGCTGTCCGCCCGAAAGCTGATTCGGGAAGCGTTTTTCCATGCCGTCAAGCTGCATGAGGCGGACCGCCCTGTTGGTACGGGCCAGCACCTCGTCTCTGGAAAGCCTCTGCACCTTAAGGCCATAGGCTATATTCTCCCAGATACTCATGTGGGGGAACAGGGCGTAACTCTGGAACACCATGGATATACCCCGCTTGTTGGGAGGAACCTTGGCAATATCCTTGCCGCCTATGAATATCTGCCCGGCGGTGGGATATTCAAAGCCTGAGATCATCCTTAAAGTCGTGGTCTTGCCGCAACCGGAAGGACCAAGGAGGGTTACCAGTTCTCCGTCGGCTATGTCGAGGCTGATACGGTTTACCGCCGTAGTCTCACCCCTGCCCTCGGGGGTGGGGAAAATTTTCGTGATGTCCTTGAGGCTTACACCGCTGCTTTTTCCGCTGAACTGGCGCATAGCTTCGGTATCATGCGGTTTCAAAGTATCTTCACTCATGCCGGGAACCTCCATTGGCTAACGCGAAAGACTCTAGGGCTTTTTGAATTTCTTTGGGCTTCGGGGCCTTGGCCCTTGGGGCGAGAAGTATCTTCACCAAAAGATTGATGACGCCTATGGCCACAAGGATAATGGCAATCATGATGGTAACATAGGCCGCGGCGTCGGAATACCTGGACGCCTCGAAAAGGGAGAATACCATCTTCGTGGCCAGCGGCCACCTGGGGGACACAAGAAAGATGACGGCGCTTACCGCGGTCATGGCCCGCACAAAGGCATAGACAAGGCCGGAGAAAAAGGCGTTGCGCAGCAGGGGCAGGGTTATATGCCTGAACGAATAGCCGCTGCTCGCGCCGGAAATGGAAGACGCTTCCTCTATGGACTTGTCTATCTGAAGCAGCGTCGTGGTCCCCGATTCTATGGCGACGGGCATGTTGCGGAACACAAAGGCCGCCACCAGTATAAAGGCCGTTCCGGTAAAGAGCAGGGGAAGCTGGTTAAAAGAACTCACATAGCCTATGCCGAGTACTGTGCCCGGTATGGCAAAGGTAAGCAGGGAAATGACTTCCATGGCCCGCCTCCCCGGGAAACGCACCCTGACGGTGAGGTAGGCTATGAGCATGCCCAAAAGGCCCCCCACAGGCGCCGCGTATACGGCAAGCTGTATTGAATTCCACAGGGCGTCTCCTCCCATGGAAAACACAAAGGCAAAGTGGCTCAGGGTAAGTTCGTAATTAATGCCCCAGGTTCTCACTACGGCGCCCATCAGGGCTGTTCCGTAGAGGAGGATGACAAAGGCCGCGACCAGGACACAGGCGGCAAACAGGGGATAGATAATGTGCTTTTCGTGGAGCTTGCGCCGTTTCTGGGTGGGTTTGCCGGTAACGGTAACAAAGCTCTTTTTGCGCAGCCAGTATTTCTGCAAAAGATAGGCTATCACCGTGGGGAGGAGGAGGACAATGGCCATCATGGAGCCCCGGTGCAGGTCATACATCCCGGTAATGATGCGGTACGCTTCCACCGACAGGGTGGAAAAACTGCCGGCGATAACCGCGGGATTGGAAAAGTCCTCCATAGATTGAATAAACACCAGGAGCATGGCGCTGATGATGCCGGGCAGGGACAGGGGCAGCGTAACGGTCCTGAATATATGCCCCCGCGTAGCCCCCAGGCTGTACGCGGCGTCCTCCACCGAATCGTCAATGGATCCCAGGATGCCGCTCAGGGTAAGATAGGCCACGGGAAAAAACGAAAGGGACTGCACCACGATGAGGCTGTGCATCCCGTAAACGTCAAAATTCCTGATTCCCAAAAGCCCCCTGGTGATAAGTCCCTGGCGTCCGAAAAGGAAAATAATGGAAAGGGAAAGAATAAAGGGCGGCGATATAATCGGCAGGGTGGCGATGGCTTTGAAAAAACGCTTGCCCCGCATCTCCGTCCTGGTTATGGCAAAGGCGAAGAGGTAGCCCAAAAGCGTGGCGAGTACCGCGACTATGACGCCCAGCTTCATACTGTTAAAAAAGGTTTCCCGTTCCGAAGAGGACGCCAGGATACTGACAAGATTGCCGAGAGAAAAATGTCCTTCCCTGTCCGTGCTGCCCATTCTGAATACATTAAAAATGGGCAGCACGACAAAGATCAGGAGCATGACAAAGACAATAACAATGGTCGCGAACAGCAGCGGCTGACGGAGCAGCATGGTCATATCATTGCGGCCTGACAGATAGGTAAGTTTTTTGCCCTGGGCCTTTCCAGCCGCTGTGTCTGCCATTATCGATGCCTCCTTAAAACTTCATACTTACTGCTTAAGGTCCGACTGATCCCTTATCTGCGCGTCAAATTTTTCCACAAAGGCCCTTTTGTTCTCTCCGGCCCATACCGCGTCATAATTGATGATGGGCAGGTTGTCGAGACTGACAAGACCGGGAGTATACCTGGCCCTGGTATTGACCGGCAGCCTGTTGCTTCCCGAATCAATATAGAGTTCCTGGCAGCGGACGCTCATGGACCAGTCAATAAAACGCCTGGCGTTCTCCTGTTCCCTCTCAAAACCGCCCTTGATAAGAGCGGCGGCGCCTACCTCATAGCCTGTTCCCTCGGAAGGGAATACCAGTTCCACAGGGTAGCCTTCTGTCTTGGGTTTCAGGCCGTCATGGGAGAAGGTGATCGCTATGGCGGCTTCGCCGAGGGCTACTTCCTGGGGAGGCGCCGCGCCGGCCTTGGTATACTGGCGGACATTGGCGTTAAGCTGCCTGAGATAACTGAAAGCCTCATCCTCGCCGAAAAGCTGTACCAGCGTGGCAAGTATGGTATAGGAAGTACCCGAGGTGGCAGGATGGGCCATGGAGACCTGTCCCTTGAACTGGGGCTTGATAAGATCGGCCCATGAGGCGGGAAGGGCCATGTTGTTCTCTTTGAACCACTCGGTATTGCAGGCAAAGGCAATGGCGCCTACATAAATGGGATTCCATACCCCGTCGGAATCACGGTACTGGGCGGGAATATTTGACAGTTCCGGGGACTGGTACGGTACAAGAAGGCCGTCCTTGTTGGCGGCCACATAGGTATCGCTGGAACCGCCGTGCATGACCGACGCCTGGGGGTTGTTCTTTTCGACCGCGATACGGGCCGCCATCTCGCCCGCGGAAAGGCGTACATAATTGATATGTATGCCGGTTTCCTTTTCAAAGGCATTAAAATAAGTGGGAATTTCCTGGTCGGGCAGGGCCGTGTATACAGTCAACTGATTGTACGCAGGCGAAGCTTCCCGTGAGGAAGACGAAGACTTTGAGCCGCATGCCAGGACAGCCAGGCACAGGGGAACAAGAAACACAACACACCGGATTTTTCGGTTCATCATAATACTCCTTCAATTTATTGTAACCTACAGTATAAAGCCGTCCGCGCAAAAAGGCAACCGGAACTTAGCGGGCCGTAACGCCCACTTCCGAGAGCGCCAGGGCCAAATCTTTGACTTTGCCGGTGTACACCATGCCCTTGAAGCCCAGATACAGGGCGGCCTCGACATTCGGGCTCATATCGTCAACAAAAAAACACTCTTTGGCTTTAAGGGAATATTTTTCAAGGAGGGCGAGAAAAATCTCCTTGTCGGGTTTCAGGAGCCGCAGTTCGGCGGATATGATGGCGCCGTCAAAGTATTTGAGCGCGCCGAGGGAGGGCCTGAAATCATTAAAGGAAAAGCCCGCGTTTGAGAGGAGGTATATCCGGTAACCTTTTTGTTTAAGGCCGCCGATATATTTTTCCATCGCCCGGTCGGGCTTAAAGTGGTCGTACCAGTGCCCGACAAGCCAGGCGGCGTGGTGGCGCAGCCGCCTGGGAAGCCGCGCTTCCATAGCCTCGACGGCCTTTTCTTCGCTTATCACCCCCCGGTCAAGCTGCGCCCATTCAACAGAAGCAAAAACCGCGCGCCGCAGCAGTTCCGCGTCACGGGGGTCAGGCGCCCTGGACGCGCAGAAAAGCGCGGCGTCGAATTTAGCAAGCACATTCCCCATGTCAAACACAATGTTCTTTATCACCTTCCGCCTCCGCTCTCCGCATGGACTCAAGGCCCGTTACCGTTTCAGCACCACTTCGGTACGGCCGAAGCCGCCGAGTTCGGGCCGGGAAAAAAAATAATCGGCCACGGCGTCCTCTTTCTTTAAGAATTCGTGCACGCCTTTTTGCAGTATGCCGTCCCCCTTGCCGTGAATAACGGCGAATTCGCCCAGGCCCGAAAGGCTTGCCGCGTCTATCTGACGCCGCAGGGCGTCGAGGGCTTCCTCAAGGCGCATGCCCCGGAGATTGAGTTCCATACGGGCCTGTGCCGCGCCTTGAAGGTCGGAACTTATACTAAGCTCTTTCCGCCCTCTTCGTGAAGGGGGTACGGGGAACAGTTCTTCCGGGGCAAAGCTCATCCTGACCGAACCCAGTTCCACTATCCACGAACCTTTTTTCCCCGCCTTGACTATGGTTCCCTGTCTTTTGTTTTCCCCGGCCAGCACTTCCATGCCCGCCCCAGGGGTAAAATCCCCGGCCTCCCCGTCGTCCTCAAAGGACCTCAGGGCCGCTTCTTCCTCCGCGAGAGCCTGTTCCCGGAACAGGCTTTGTTCCTCAAGCCCCGAAAGGAATTCCTTGACGGCAAGGGTTTTTTCCCGTGTAAGCTCCCCTTCCCTCACTTCCCGCACCAGGTTTTCCAGGGTTTTTCTGCTCTCGGACAAAAAACGGCGCAGGCTGTCAAGGCTTCCGCTTTTAAGGGCAAGCTCCTTCTGCCTGAGCGTAAGTTCCCTGAGTTCGGCTTTCCGCCTTTGTTCCCTAAGTTTTTCCTCCATGTCCCTGCCAGTCCTGAGGGCCTCGTCCAGTTCCCGGTGCTTGTGCCTGAGTCCTGTAATGAGGGCCGAAATATCGGAACGTTCCCCGGCAAGATAGGTCCGCGCGGCGTTGACAAGGTTTTCCGGGAGGCCGTTCCTCTGGGCTATGTCCAGGGCCCTGCTTTCTCCGGGTACGCCCATAACGATACGGTAGGTGGGAGAAAGGGTAAGCCCGTCAAATTCCACCGAGGCGTTTTCCACGCCGCCCCGGCTGTACCCGTAGTTTTTCAGTATGCCGTGATGGGTGGTCGCCAGGACGCGGACGCCTTTTTCAAGCAGATGGTCAAGTATGGCCATCGCTATGGCGCTCCCCTCCTCGGGATCGGTTCCCGAACCAAGTTCGTCAAGAAGCGCCAGGGAACAGGCGGCGGCCTTTTCCGCTATCGAAGCGATATTGGTCATGTGGGCAGAAAAGGTTGAAAGGGACTGGCTTATGGACTGTTCATCCCCTATGTCGGCATAGACGCCGTCAAAGAAAGGCAGGGCCGTTCCCTCGGCGGCGGGAAGGGCAAGGCCGGCCTGGTTCATCAGCGCCAGGAGGCCCACGGTTTTGAGGGTAACGGTTTTGCCCCCTGTATTGGGCCCGGTGATGATTACGGCGCGCACCGGGTCCTCCATGGCAAAATCAACGGGAACCGCATCCTTTCCCAGAAGGGGATGCCGGGCCTGTTTGAGGATGACGCTGCCTGAGTCAAGGGCGTAGTGATAGCCCCGCGAAAAGCCGAAACGGGAACGGGCCCTGAGCCCTTCAAGATACAGGATTTTTTCATGCAGGGCCCTGAGCGCGGGGGCGCAGGCGGCTATGGTCCCGGTAAGCTCAAGGAGGACGCGCCGTATCCCGGCGTCAAGACGCCGTTCTTCCATAAGTATTTCGTTGTTTTTTTCGACCACTTCCTCGGGCTCAATAAACACCGTCTGGCCCGACGCGGACACTTCGTGTACTATGCCCCTGATCCTGCCCCGGTAATTGGCCTTGACCGAAAGAACCATGCGCCCGTTCCTCTGGGAAGGAAGTTCCGAGCGGAGCATGCGGCGGTATTCGTCATCCAGAGTATACCGGGAACCGAGGACTTCAAGCTCTCTGCCCAGACGCTGGATGCGGTGGCGTATTTCCCTGAGAGCGGGAAGATCCCGCATAACGCCTTCCCTGGTAAGTACGCGAAACACCGCGCCGGGCACGGCGGAACAGTCAGGAAGTTCCCCGGCAAGGGCCGCTATGTCCGTTTCGCCGCTTTTCAGTATCCAGGCCCCGAATTCATGGGCCCGTTCAACAAAAAGCCCCAGGGCGCAGGCTTCGTCAGTCTCAAGGCAGGCGCCTGAGACTTCTAGTTTGGGAAAGAGAAAAGCTATGGACGGAAAGCCCTGCCGGGGTTCGCCCAAACCGGCGTTCATGTGGGCGTGCAATTCCTTGACCCGCTTTTTAAGAAGCGCCGCGGCTTCGGGGCAGCTTTCAGGAGCGGCGCTCTGTATCATGACGGCGGCTTCTTCGCTCAGGGCTTCGGAAGCCGCCGCCTGGCGTATGGCGTCAAATTCAAGAAGGGCAAGGGCCTTTCCGGTCATGACCTTTTTCCAAAAGGAAGGGCTGAAAGTTCCTCCCTGATACGGAGAAAACTTTCATAACGGTCCTCATGGATGACCCCGGCGGCAACCGCCTCCATGATTTTACAGCCCGGCTCTTTTGTGTGGGAGCATGAAAGGCCGAAACTGCATTTTCCTTCCAGCGGGGCGAATTCCCTCATATACTGTATCAACTGGTCAGGGGCAACGCCGCCGGGCACCAGGCGTCTCACTCCGGGAGTATCCACCACGGCGCCCTTTCCCCCCGGCACGGAAAATTCGACAAGCACGGCGGAACTGGTGATGTGGTTGCCCCTGTCGTATTTGGCGTTGACATCACCGACCCGCCGCACGGGGAAGGGAAGCAGGGCGTTGAGGAGGCTTGATTTTCCCACCCCGGACTGGCCGGCCAGCACGCTGAGTTTTCCCGAAAGGGCGGCGATGAAGCCGTCCATGCCCTCGCCCGTCTTTGCCGAAACCCTGAGCACTTCGTAGCCTATGCGGGAAAAATCCTCAAGGCGTTCCTCCACGTCGGGATCTTCCGAAAGGTCCGTTTTATTGCAGACTATGATCAGGGGGATGCCGGCGGCTTCTCCCTGGACAAGGAGGCGATCTATAAAGCGGGGCCTGAACGGAGGAGACGCCGGGGCGGTAACGCAGACAACCAGGTCCACATTTGCCGCGAGAAGCTGGGTCGCCCTGGACCGGTGGACGCCCAGCCCTTTCTGGTTGAGCCTGGTGAAGGCGCTGCGCCGTGTTTCAAGGACGGTGATCAGGGCGGAGCCTTCATGAACAGGGTCGTTTTCAAATTCCACCCAGTCGCCGGGGGCCAGGGGGTTGTAAAAGCCTTCCACCCCCTTGAGTACCTTACCCTTGATGCGGCAGCCGAATTCCCTTCCCGCTTCATCTTTCAGGGTGAAAATAGTACGGGACGCCTGTATGATTCTGCCCCTCATGCGGCCTCCCCGCCGGGCCGGTCAAAAAGGACCAGATCAAGGCCAAAGTCCCCGGCCCGTTTTTCCCAGGCCCCCGGCTCTTCGCCACCGGTAAGGAAACAGCGGGGCCTTACCCCCGTCCCGCCCCGCAGCCCCTGTCTGGAGAGGAGGCTTTCCGCCCGTGCCGCGACACCGGAAAGGGAATCGTAGATTGTCATATCGGTTCCGGCCAGTTCCCGGTATTCGTCAAGGAGAAAAAGAAAATGAGTGCAGCCGAGGACTATGCTGTCCGCGCCGGCGGCACGGAACTGTTCGACATAGGGCCTTATGACTTTAAGCCTTTCGGCCTTTGACGCGCCATCCAGGGCATATTCGACAAATTCCACAAGCTCCGGGGCGGCCACGCCCATGACGCGGCAGGCCGGGTTGAATTTTCCCGCCAGGGACTGTATGTACTCGTCGGCTATGGTACGTTCCGTCCCCAGCACACCGGCAAGGGCTCCCCGGCTGTTGAGCACCGCGGGCTTTACCGCCGGAACAGTCCCCACAAAGGGCAGGCCGGAAAACTCTTTCCTGAGGCTGTCCAGGGCGCTTACCGATGCCGTATTGCAGGCCAGCACAACGAGCTTGGGATGGACAGCGGCAACAAGACGCGCAAACAGGGAAGACAAGAGCTTTGCCAGGGTATCCCTGTCCTTGTTCCCATAGGGAAAATTCCGGCGGTCGGCAACAAAGACCAGGTCCTCGCCGGGATTGCGCTCCCTGAAATGCCGCAGATAGGGCAGCCCGCCCATACCCGAATCAAGAAAAAGTACCGGGTCTTCGTTTGCGCGGCGTTTCATTTGAAGAGGCTGTTAAAGGCGTCCCGGGCGTTTTTCTCCGAGGCGAGGGCTCCGGATGAGCCTTTGGAAGCGGAACGGAAACGGGCGTCCAGGGCGAACCAGTCGCAGAAATTCCCCCTGTCCCTGTCACGGGGGACTTCGGCCTGGGACTCGGCGCAGGAAGAGGCGTTTTCGATAAAGTGACGGCAGTGGCGGCAGCAACGGAGATCCCGGCCGCACGTCCCGCAGCGGAGGGAACGGCCCAGCGGTTCTCTGTCGGTAACCGGCGACCCGCAGTACCAGCACATAGCACCATCATACCCGGTAAAGGACAGTAGCGCAATAAGCGGCGGGAGAGTATGATACAACCATGTTTACCATGACGCCCTGCGACGCCGGCTGCGGCAAGACGGCGCTCTCAGGCTCCAATACCTGCGCCATCCACTCAGCCGATCCCCGCAGGGAAGCCGCGCGTATCACCGAAAGCATACTCAAGTCAAAAACCGTCAAGGACCTCAGCGCGGGTTATCTTCATTTTGAAGATACCGATTTTTCAGGCCGTTCCTTTTTCGGCTGCGGTTTTTTCAGGGCGGGTTTTTCCCGCTGCCTTTTTACCAATGCCCTGATACGCATGAGCTTTTTTGATTTTTCGGTTTTTACGGACTGCGATTTTTCAAAATGCGACATACAGTTTGTCTCCTTTGCCGGCGCGCGCATACTGAACTGTACCTTTGAGGAATCGGAACTTGTTCATGTAAATTACTGCGGAACCGAAATAGAGGATTCGACATTCAACAGGTCCAACCTCTACAACAGCCGTTTTATCAACGCCGGCATAAAGGTGTCCGACTTCATAGACTGCAACATCAAGAAAGCCTTTTTTATCAAGTCCCGGCGGGAAGGGGTTTCGTTTAAGGCGTCGAATACAGCCGAGGCCGTGTTCGATATGGGGGAGTAGATGAAACTGTTTTTCCACTACTGCCCCTACGGGTTCAGCAACTGCTATATACTCGGCACCGAGTTCGCCCCTGACGCTTCCGGCAACCAAAACAAAACGCCCAGGGAAGCGCTCATCATAGACCCCGGCGTCATGGACGCCCAGATACTGGACTTTATAGAAGACAACGAATATGAACTCAGGGGAGTGCTTCTGAGCCATGACCACAGCGGCCATTCCCACGGGCTTACGACCATCAAAAAAATATACAATGTTGAAATTTTCGCCATGAACCACATGGCAGGGGGATTCAGGACCACCAGGGTCAAGGACGGAGACCGTCTTGTCCTGGGCCCCTTTACCATTGACGTGCTTTCCGTTCCCGGCCATTCCGCCGACTCGGCGGTGTACTGCGCGGGAAAATTCCTCTTTACCGGCGACGCCCTGAGCGCCGGGCTCGTAGGCAGCACCGCGAGTTCCTACGGCGCCACCGTGCAGATGAACGCCCTCAGGAACAAGATACTTTCCCTGCCCGGCGATTACCTGGTGCTGCCCGGCCACGGGCCGCCGTCAAACCTTGAAGCCGAGCGGCTCTTTAACGCGGGCATCGAAGCCTACAACCAGAAACGCGGCCAAAAGCCCCAGCGCTTTTACCAGGACCTTTAGACGGAAGGATTCTTTTTCGCCCTTGACCCGCGAAGAAGCCCATGCCGGCGGGTAAATTATCGACAGTACGCTCACGGTTATAAATCCGGTGTTTCATTAGGGGTTTCCGCTGTATCTAATGCTGTCCTCCAATGGCGGACAGGTTGCGCCTTTGCGTTACCAAGATAACGCGCCACATTGACAATACGCTTAAAATCAACCATAGTGACAACATGGAGAGCCAAATAGCAGTATCGTATCCGAAAACGCTTGCGGCCTCGTTGAAAATGCGGGATCGCGAGTTTGAACGGGAAATAAAGACGATTTCAATGGTCAAACTGTACGAACTGGGAAAGGTTTCATCGGGCATAGCGGC
>JAISCK010000072.1 GCA_031265635.1 Spirochaetaceae bacterium | reverse complement strand
ATGTATTCGGTGGACGATTTGGTAACAATGACCGGGGCGGCAACCGCCGCTTCAGTGCCGACCACGTCAAAATGGGCCATGGTAACGGCCGCCCAGATCATCGCGATTACCCCTTCCAGGATCATCGCCAGATAGAAAACCCTGCGGCCTTCGGTTTCGTTACTGAGACACCGGGCCATGAGCGGCGACTGGGTCGCGTGGAATCCCGAAATAGCCCCGCAGGCTATGGTGATAAACAGGAAAGGGAAGATATGGGCCATGATATTGCTTCCCCTGTCGGGCCTGAAATTCGTAAAGGAAAATTCGGGGATCCTCGCGATTTCGCCCGTAACAAACATCATCACCGTAAGGCCTATGGCCATGATAAAAAGGCACGCGCCAAAGATCGGGTAAATGCGGCCGATGAGTTTGTCGATGGGAAGCACCGTCGCCAGGATGTAATAGGCTATGATACAGGCGAGTACAATGTAGTAGAAGGTGTGGCTCTCCGGGGCAAACATGGTCCTGAGAACCTGGGCGGGGGTGGTAACAAAGACCACGCCGACAAAGATCAGGAGTACAACCGAAAAGACCCGCATAATGTAAAGCGGGCCTTTTCCGAGGTACTTGCCGACAATTTCCGAGATACTCGCGCCGTCGTTCCGTACCGACAGCATGCCCACAAAGTAGTCGTGAACAGCTCCGGCAAAGATGCAGCCGAAAACTATCCAGGCAAAGGCCGCCGGACCGAAAAGGGCGCCGGCTATGGCCCCGAAGATGGGCCCGGTTCCGGCGATGTTGAGGAGCTGGATAAGCAGGGCCCTTTTCCAGTCCATGGCCACAAAGTCAACGCCGTCGTTAATCCGTAAAGCCGGCGTTTTGGCTTCGGGACTGATGACAAAGACTTTCTCGGCGATCTTACCGTAGATAAGGTAGCCCACGATCAAAGCCGCAATTCCGATGATAAAAGAAATCATATAACCCCCTTGAGATTTTGTGGAATAGTACTTCGCTTCCCGCTGACAGCGGGCAGGATTTTTCAATCCATGGTGTTTTTGAAAGATTCCGTCTCAAATTTTACTACCAAATGCAAACGGAAACAAGTAAAATAGTTTAAAATAGGAATAATTTTGAAGGGGCTCCCCCGCGAGCCGGCGAGCGGGTTCTTGCATTTCCTCACCGCCGTTGGCAAAAAGCCACCTTAGCGCCCGGCCCCCGCCCGAGGACAGCGCCCAAGCGGAGGCGTAGGGCGTTCCCGCGCTAAAGCGGCAACTCCCTCGCGCAAGCGAGTTCTTGGGGCCCGATACAAGCCCCAGCCTGGGATACAGCATCAGGCCCCTTGGGGGCCCTGCCCTCGCGCCGCGCCTGGTGTAAAAGTGTATTTTCTCTTGACTTATTGCCAAACAACCTTGATAATATGCCCATGATAGAAGCCCGGACCCTGCAGCGGTATTCCCTTTTTGGAGGTCTTTTGGCGGAACAGATTGATCTGATACGGCCCTTCATGGAACGGGAAAGTTTCCAGGCCGGCGACGATATTATTGTCGAGGGAACGCCCAACGACAGGATACGTTTCATTCTGGACGGAAGGGTTGAAGTCCTCAAGGAAAAAATCAAACTGTATGAATTCGGCGAAGGGGATGTTTTTGGGGAGATGGAAGTGCTTGACGTGATGCCTTCGGCGGCGACCATCAGGGTCCTGTCGCCTGCCAGCGTGATGTCTATTTCAAACAGGGCCCTCAGGGAAATCTACAGGGCCGATATAAAAGTTTTTGCCATTCTTATCATGAATCTTGCCAGGGATATTTCGAGGCGGCTTCGCAAAATGGACGAAAAAGCCGCTCCCTCAAAGGCCGTTTAGGCCCTGGCAAGTACAACGGTAAACACGCTGCCCGCATCGCTGTTCGCGGCGGGGCTCCTGGCGCTTATCCTGCCGCCGTGGGCTTCCACTATGGCCGCCGCTATGGCAAGGCCGATGCCCGCTCCGCCTGTATTCCTGCTCCGGGATTTGTCCGAGCGGTAAAAGCGCTCAAACACATGGGGAAGGTCTTCTTCAGCTATGCCTATGCCGGTATCTTCAACAGTAATCTCGTACTGCCCTGCATCAGGCCGGGCTGTAAGTTGTACGGTGATGGCGCCAGAGTCCGTATAGCTAAGCGCGTTGGAAAAAAGATTGAAGAAAACCTGGGTAAGCCTGTCCTGGTCGGCAAAGACCGGGGCGCTTGTAAGGCAACACCGTATGGCGATGCCCTTTTCTTTTGCCGCGGCGGCAAACTGTTCCGCTGTTTTAGCGAGCAGCTTCTCAAGGTCAAATTCCGTCCGGTGAAGATGGAGGGCGTCCCGTTCAATGACTGAAAGGGAATTGAGGTCTTCGACAAGTTTTTGCAGGCGGAGGATTTCTTCGCGGCAGCTTTCCAGCCTTTCGGGGCTGCTTTCCCATACGCCGTCCAGCATGGCCTCCACGTTCCCCCTGAGGACGGTGAGGGGGGTGCGCAGTTCATGGGCCACATCGGCGCTGAGGCGTTTTTGCCAGCGCTCGCCGTTTTCAAGAGCCTCGGCAAGCCCGTTTATCGAAAGGGAGAGTTCCTCAAGTTCCGCCGGGCAAGAGAGCCTTCCCCCTGAGGGAACCAGGCGGGTTGAAAGTTCGCCCCGGCCTATGCGGCGGGCGGCTTTGGCGGCCCTGAGTATGGGCCGGGAAAGGCCCGTGGCTATGAACACCGAGACCACGACGCCGAGGAGGGTAAAGACCAGTCCCGCCGCGGTGAGGAAGCGGTTCAGGGAACGGAGAAAAAGCGATTCCCCTTCACTGTAAAAGAAGGGGCCGTAGTTCTGTATGTTGAGGGCGGCGACGGGTTTTCCGGCATAGTCGAGGGTATAGAGGCTGTTCTCGAAGGCCCCGTTAAGCTGGTGGCCGGCCATCCTGCTTGTAATTTCAGAAATCACGGCGGCGCACTGCTTCATGTCGCAGGTGCGGGCGTCCCAGAGGGTTCTGCCTTCGTTATCCGCAAGGGAAACAATATAGCCCTGATGGACAAAGTGCATGCCCATGGCCTGGACTGTCGTCATGTCAAAGCTGCCGGAAAAGGGGTCGTACTGATCAGAAAGGGAACGGGCTATTTCTTCACTCTGGGCTTTTATATTGTTTTTTATGTACAGGGAAAAAAGATTTCCGGCAAACACATTGATGGTGAGGCTGAGAACAAGCACGGAAGCGCCTATGAAGAGGGCGTATACCAGGGCGATATAATTCCTGAGCCTCACGCCGCGCCTCCGAAACGGTAGCCCACGCCGTAGACCGTGTGTATGTATTTGGGGTCCCCGAGTTTTTGCCGCAGGTTTTTGACATGGGTGTCAATGGTACGGTCAAAGCCGTCGTAGTCGTCCT
This sequence comes from Spirochaetaceae bacterium, assembly GCA_031265635.1. GTDB lineage: Bacteria > Spirochaetota > Spirochaetia > Treponematales > Breznakiellaceae > JAIRTD01. The sequence goes on along the minus strand of JAISCK010000072.1, from coordinate 1,467 downwards.
TTACCGCGGCGATGATTTCATCCCGGGTAAAAATTTTTTGGGGCCGGGACATGAGGAGCATGAGTATGTTGTATTCGTTGGGGGTAAGGGCCAGGGCCCCGCCGTTTACGCTGACCCGCCTTTCGTCGAGGTTGGCCGAAAGTCCTTCCCAGGCGAGTATTCTTCCTCCCCTCGGCTCGTTACGCGAAATCATCCTTGAACGGCGGAGTATCGCCGCCGTCCTGGCCATAAGTTCCCTGGGGCTGAAAGGCTTGGTAACATAATCATCGGCCCCTATGCTGAGCCCGTTGATGACGCTTTCCTCATCGGCCCTGGCCGTCATCATGATGACCGGGAGTTCCGATACGGCCCGTATCTTTGCGCAGAGTTCTTCCCCTGAAAGATCGGGGAGCATCAGGTCCAGAAGCAGGAGGGAAACAGGCTCCCTTTCGAGCAGCGCGAGAGCTTCCTTTCCCGTTCCGGCGGCAAGGACCCTGTAGCCGTTTTTTTTGAGGTAGGAACTTACAAGCTCCCGTATCTTTGCCTCGTCATCCACCACCAGTACAAGGTCTTCCATGCGCCGGTTTTACACTACCTCGTAACCCTGGTCGGTGATGGCCGCCTTTACCGCGTCCAGGGCTGTTTTTCCGGGATCGTATTCCAGCGCCACGGTTCCGCCCTTGAGGTCAACCGCCGCCTTCTTTACCCCGGCGAGGGACTCGGCGGCCCTGGTAACAGCCTTTACGCAGTGTTCGCAGGACATGCCGTTTACTTTTAACACCGTCTTTTCCATATACGAAACTCCTCTATGGCGGCGGGAACCGCCGTGTACATAACACGCGGTAACGCGGGGCGTACCAGCGCGAAGCGTTACACCCAGTATATACCGGAATTTTGTGGAAATTATGAAGGCAAGCACCGAATTCGCGCTTTACGGCCCGCGCCTGTTCGCGCTTTTTACGGTCCGCGCTATCCGTTCAGCCGCTTTTCAATAGCGTCAAGTTCGGCGTACAGTTCCTTGGGGAGCTTGTCGCCGAATTTGGGATAGTGGTTCTTGCGGACATCGGCGATTTCCTTTTTCCAGCCTTCGATGTCTACCGAACAGAGTTCCTTCATCGCTTCGGGGCTTACGCCTTTGGGCGGCTCGATGGCGCCGGGCTTGGGCAGGTTGCCGATGGGGGTTTCCACGCAGTTGTCCTTGCCGTCGCAGCGGTCAAAGATCCAGGCCAATACCCGGCTGTTTTCGCCGTAACCGGGCCACATGAAAGCGCCCCCGGCATCCTTGCGGAACCAGTTGACGAAGAAGATTTTGGGCAGCTTACCGGCCTTGCCCTCAGCCTCGGCCTTTTGGCCCAGCTTGATCCAGTGCTTGAAGTAGTCGCCCATGTGGTAGCCGCAGAAGGGCAGCATGGCGAAGGGGTCCCGGCGCACCTGGCCTACCTGGTCGGAGATGACCGCGGCGGTAACTTCCGAGCCGGTGATGGAACC
>JAISCK010000065.1 GCA_031265635.1 Spirochaetaceae bacterium | reverse complement strand
ACCCTCATCGCGGAACTCTGTTACGCGGTACGGGATATAGCGGTGATGATAGAACCCTATATGCCCCAGGCGGCCGCCAGGATAGCCTCGTTCTTCGGCCTTTCAATCGGGCCGCGCGGTTTGGGCTGGAACGACCTGGGCAGGGACAAGGGGCTCCGAGAAGTGGTAAAGAGCGAAGTGCTTTTCGCGAAACTTGAGGATGATCTTGTCAATGAACTCCGCGAGCGGTATTCGGGTACCCAGAAAGAGCGGGAGGAACGGGCTCCGGCCGGCGCGAAAAAGCCGGTCCGGGACAGCGAGGCGGAAAGCGCCCCTGTCCTTTCCCCGGAAGAGACGGCAAAACGTTTTGCCGCCGTTCTTGATCTCAGGGTCGCGGAAATAGTGAAAGTTGAGAAACACCCCAACGCGGAAAAGCTCTACATCGAAACCCTGGACATAGCCGGAGAGGAGCGGGTGATTGTTTCCGGCCTTGTTCCTTTCTACAGCGAAGAAGAACTGCTCCACAAGCGCGTTATTGTCGCCTATAACCTCAAAGCGGCAAAACTCCGGGGCGTGGTGAGCCGGGGTATGCTTCTGGCCGCCGGAGACCATAACGGCCCTGACGGCGCCGAACGCTGCGAGGTCCTTGACGCGCCGGGCATAGCCACGGGAACCAGGGTCGTTCTTGAAGGCGCGGCCCCCGAAACATCCGGATCTGATTCCGGCTGTACGGAGGGGCAGGCTCCGGCGGAAATCACCGTGGACACTTTTTTTAGCGTACCTCTGCGGGCAGTAAACGGCATTGCCTGCGCCGTCGGCAGGGCCCTCACCCTGGACGGGAAACCTGTCAGGACAAGCGTGATTGTTGACGGGGAAATCCACTGACATGGCGGACCAGGACGCGGAAGACTCAGGCGCGGAAGAACCGGGCGCGGTTCCCCCGGGGATTCCCGCTCCCGTCCTTGCGCCTTCTGATCTTGATTCCTGCGCCGCCTCGGAATCCTTTTTGCAGTCTGATTTTTGGGGCCGCTTCAAGGCCCGTTTCGGCTGGACGCCCAGGGCCTTTAGCCTTGACTGGGGCGGAACGCGGAGTTTCCTCCTGACGCTGGGCCGCCGCCTGGGGCCGTGGTCCTTTGTCTATTGCCCCTGGGGTCCCGAACTGCCTGAGTCCCTGTTTGCCGGGGAAGGGGAAAAAAACGCCCAGCTCGAAAAAATCGCCGTTCTTCTTTCAAGGGAACTTCCCCGGAGTACGGTTTTTATACGTTTTGATGTTCCCTGGTATGCCGGAGACGGCGCCGAAGACGGCGCCTCGGATAGGGACGACACCGCGCCCTCCCGTGCCTTCCCCGCGCCTTTTGTACGCGCCGGTTCCGACGTGCAGCCGCCCGATTCGGTGATCATTGATTTACGCCCGCCGGAAGCAGCCATCCTTGCCGGGATGAAACCAAAGTGGCGGTACAATGTGGGCCTTGCTTCAAAAAAAGGGGTAACGGTTGAACAGGTTGAAGATACGGATATTGAAAAAGGTCTTGATATTTTTTACGCGCTCTATACCAGGACGGCCCGCCGGGACAGCATAGCCATACACAGCCTTAACTATTATAAAACCCTTTTTGAGGAAGGGGGAAAGGACAGGAATACCGCTCTCCGCCTCTACTTTGCCCGCCATGAAGGGGAGGTCATAGCCTCGGTCATCATCCTCGCAAGGGGTGATACCGGAACCTATCTCTACGGGGCAAGCGCTGACCGTAAACGGAATCTCATGGCGCCCTATGCCCTGCAATGGCGGGCCATGAAGGACGCCAAGGCCGCGGGCTGCCGGCGCTATGATCTTTTCGGCATAGCCCCCTCCGCTGACCCCGGTCATCCCATGGCCGGCCTCTACCGCTTCAAGACGGGATTCGGCGGCAGCATTATACACAGGCCCGGAAGCCGGGATTATCCCCGCCGCCCCCTCCTGTACCGCCTGTTCCGCTGCGCCGAAACCCTGCGCAAGGGCTTACGGGATGCGAAAAAGAAGTTCCGTACCCGGCGGCCCTGAAAACTTTCTACACCTCGAAGCTGTCCACGATTTTGGAGATTGATTTGATGGCTTCCTGATTGGTCAGGGCAAGCCGGGAAATTTCACGGGCGCCGTCGTTTACGGCGTTTATTTCTTTGGCCATTTCTGAAACGCTGCCGGCTATTTCCCTGGTCTGGGTTTGCAGGGAACTTGTTTCCCGCAGCATGGATTCGTTGCCCGCGCTCATTTCTTTGGAGCCGGTACTGACCTGGGCGGTAACGTCGTTCATCACCTTGAGGGCTTCCATTACCTGGGCGGCCCCTTCCCGCTGCTCCCTGATGGCGTTGTCCACTTCCTGCACCAGCTTGCCTGTTTCGCTTACCCTGGCGGAAACCTGGGTAAAGGACTGTTCCGAGGCTTTGGCGTTTTTCACGATATGGTTGATGGTTTCTACGATCTGTTTCAGTTCGGCGCTGATCTTCTGGGATTCCCCGGAGGAAGTTTCGGCCAGTTTCCGTATTTCGTCGGCAACCACGGAAAAGCCCCGCCCGGCGTCTCCGGCATGGGCCGCCTCAATGGCGGCGTTCATGGCCAAAAGATTGGTCTGGGCGGCGATGGTGGCGATGATGCGGTTCGCTTCCTGGAGGGCCTGGGACTGTTCCACAATCTCGTTGATCTTGACCCCGCTTTCCTGCTGTATCGCCCCCCCGGCTGTTGCGGCGTCGCCTACGGTCTTGAACTGGACGGCCATTTTTTCCGTCATGCCGCCTATGGAACCGATGTTCCCTATCATTTCCTCAACCGCCGCGGAAGCCTGGCTCATGCTGGCCGCCTGGGTGCTGATGGAACC
>JAISCK010000242.1 GCA_031265635.1 Spirochaetaceae bacterium | reverse complement strand
GCCGATGTTTTGAATGTAGTCCCTTAGGGTAAAATAGTCAAGGCGCTACCGGTACAGGTCTTTGCGTATCATTTTATCAATCTGTTCGGCGAGTTTTTCATGCTGTTTATAGACCGAAGCCGGTATAGGCTTGCGGATCTGTTCAATGACTTCGCGGGCGATCTTCTTGTCCTTTATCTCCGTAGGCTGTACGGGTTTGACTTTGACGGCCATTTCGTTACCCCTCGTCTTAAATGTATCAGCTTTTTGGGGTTTGGATAAGGGGAAAAACTGGCGTCCATTCGCGGACCCTATTATTCTTTAGCCCCATCAGGGGGGTAGCGTAAGCATTGCCGCTGACGCGACAATGCTTTTGGAGTTTTGCGAAGCAAAACTCCACACCTAATGCGGCAAGGCTGGAGCGGAGGGGGGCGCGACGACGATGCTGCTGTTTGCAGTCAGCAGTAAGGAAATGCGCCCCCCTTCCTTATTCTTATACTTAGGTGAAATCCCCTGGCTTTGCGGGAGAGGACTTTCTTTTCTGTTCCGTGTATACTCGGGTTTTAAGAGGAGTGCGTTATGGGTTTTTACGGATGTGACGAGGCGGGACAGGGGGGCGCGGCGATTCCCCGGCGGAGCGAGGTGCGAAGCGAAGATACCTGGGACCTTTCAAAGTTGTTCGCGGGCGACGCGGCGTGGGACAGGGGTCTTGCCGGGTATGAAAAGGCCGGGGAAAAGATTGCCGCTTTTAAGGGAAGTCTGGGAAGGTCGGCGGAATGTCTTGCCGCGTATCTTGATTTTGCTTCCGGCCTGGGTCAGCTTGAGGAGCGGCTGGGCTGTTACGCGGAACTCAGGCAGACTGAGGACGAGGGAGAGGGCGCCGCCCGGAGTATGACCGGGCGCTTTATGATGGCCGCGGCAAAGATACAGTCGGCTCTTTCGTGGGCGGCTCCCGAGATACAGGCCATACCGGAAAGCGACATAAAAGCCTTTCTCGCGGAGCGGCGCATGGACCCGTACCGGGTCTACCTTACAAAGCTGCTCCGCTTTAAGCCTCATATCCTGGGCGAAAAGGAAGAGCGCATCCTTGCCCTCCACGCCGAGGGCGAGGGCACGGCGCAGGAAACTTTTTCCGTCCTGACCAATGTTGATTTTGATTTTGGGGTCATTGATACGGACAGGGGGCCTGTGCCCCTTTCGCAGTCAAGCTGGTCCCTTTTTATGGAGAACCCCGACCGGAATCTCCGGGAAAAAACATACCGGCGGTTTTACGGTGTCTTCGCGGCCCACAAGACGACTCTTGCAAGTCTTTACTCAGGCGCTGTCAAACAGGATGTGATTAACGCCCGCATACGGGGCTTTGCATCGGCCAGGGCCGCGGCCCTCTTTCCCGACAATGTGAGCGAGGCTGTGTACGATAATCTTGTTGACGCGGTTAGCCGCAATCTTGCCCCCCTGCACCGTTACTACGAACTGCGGAAAAAGGTTCTCGGCCTTGACGAACTCAGGCACTACGATGTCTACGCGCCGCTGACAGGGCCCCTGGCTTCCCCAAAGACAAGCTGGGCCGAGGCTGTGGACCTTGTATCACAGGCCCTCGCCCCCCTGGGGGACGAATATACCGGGACCCTCCGCGCCGGTCTCCTTGGCCGCTGGGCCGACCGCTACGAAAACAAGGGTAAACGTTCAGGGGCTTTTTCCGCGGGCAGCTATTCGGGCGATCCCTATATACTGATGAACTATAAAGAAAATTCCATACGGGATGTCTTTACCCTTGCCCACGAGGGGGGGCACTCGATGCACTCCTGGTATTCGGCGCAATCCAATCCTTTCATGCAGTATAACTACACGATCTTTGAGGCCGAAGTTGCCAGCACCTTTAACGAAGAACTGCTTTTCAGGCATCTTCTGTCCGGGGCCAAAAGCCATGAGATGAGGCTCTATCTGGTCAACAAGCATACCGACGAACTTCTTGCCACCCTGTACCGCCAGACCATGTTCGCCGAATTTGAAAAAAGGACCCATGAGCTTGAAGAAGGGGGAACGCCCCTCACCGCCGACGTGCTGCGTGCGGAGTACCGGGGCCTTCTCGAAAAATATTTTGGCCCGGCCATGGCGCTGGAGCCCGAAAGCGATCTTGAGGGGCTGCGTATTCCCCATTTTTACCGGGCCTTTTATGTGTACAAATACGCCACGGGCGTTTCGGCGTCCCTGGCCCTTGCCGGGCGGGTTCTGTCAGGCGGGAAAGCGGAGCGTGATGATTACTTTTCTTTCCTGAAATCAGGCGGCTCGCGCTTCCCCATCGACACCCTTAAAGCGGCGGGAGTGGACATGTCCTCCCCCGCCCCTGTAGAAGCCGCCTGCAGCATCTTCGCGGGTCTTGTTGGCGAACTGGAGGATCTGCTAACGGCGAAGTAAAAGTTCCTCGTCCTCAGGGTCAAAGCCGGCAGCCTCAGGTATCCCGCCTCACAGTCCAGCCGCGTACTCCTTCACCGCCTCGACGACCGCATCAACGGCGGCCCTGGAGACGCCGTTATGTGTTACCATGCGGTAAAGGCCCCCGCCTCTCGGGACCCCCGATGCCTTGATGTTCCGTTTGGCGAGAAAGGAGACAAAGTCCGCCGAATCAAAGCCCGGCGCCGCGGCTTCCCAGAATACCATGTTAATGTGAATTTTTTCTTCGTTGACTTTTATGCCGGGGATTCGGGCGAGTTTTTCCCCCAGATACCGCGCGTTTTCGTGGTCTTCCCAAAGGCGCTTTGTCATTTTCTCTATGGCGATGATGCCGGCGGCGGCAAGTACGCCGGCCTGGCGCATAGCGCCGCCCAGGACCTTGCGGTTACGCCTTGCCTGTTCCACAAATTCCCTTGTTCCGCAGACCAGGGAACCCACAGGCGCGCAGAGTCCTTTTGACACGCAGAACATAACCGAATCGGCGCAGGCGGCAAGTTCCTTGGGGTCCGCGCCCAGGGTCAGGGCGGCGTTAAAGATACGGGCGCCGTCAAGATGCACCTTGAAGCCCAGCTCCCAGGCGGCCTCGGATGAGGCCCTCATGGTCTTGAGGGGAACCGCCGTGCCGTCGCAGAGGGCGTTCTCAAGGCAGAGGAGGCCCGTGCGGGGAAAATGAATATCAGAAGGACGGGTAAGGCGGCGCACATCGGCGGCATAGACAACATGATCGGGATTGTCCGCCAGGGCATAGGCGGCGCCCGACAGCCTTGCCGCTGCCCCCGCTTCATAATGAATGATATGGCTCTGGACACCGGCTATGATTTCTTCGCCCCGCTGAATATGGGTCATGATGCTCACCTGGTTACCCTGGGTTCCCGACGTAACAAACAGGGCGGCCTCCTTGCCCATGACCTTCGCGGCCAGCGCTTCAAGGCGGTTTACCGTAGGATCGTCGCCGTATACATCATCGCCCAGCTCGGCCCCCGCCATGGCGGCCCGCATTTCGTCCGTAGGCTGGGTAACTGTATCACTGCGTAAATCAATAACTCCCATGATTCTCCCCTATATAACGGGACTATACCATTAAGCGCTTTCCCTGTATACTGGCAACACCAGTCTTACAAGGAGTTTAATGTTCATGATTCGAGGCGGAGATATAGTCAAAGGAAGCTGCCTGCTTCAGAAGGGCCAACCCTATCTTGTGGTGGAGCGGGAATTTCACAATCCGGGCAAGGGGACTGCCATAGCCAGGGTTAAGATGAAGAGCATCAAGGACGGTTCGGTGCTGACCATGACCATCCCTACCCAGCAGGAGGTCGAAGACGCCCAAGTGGATGTCCATACCTGCCAGTACCAGTACGCCGACCAGGACAATTACCACTTTATGGATAACGAAACCTATGACCAGCATGAAGTGCCCATTGCCGATATGGAAGATAAAAAATACTACCTCAAGGACGGTGAAAATTACGAACTCACCATCTGGGAAGGAAAAGTCATTGATGTCAAGATTCCCTACAAGGTGGTTTTTACCGTAGCCGAATCCGAAAATTACATCAAGGGCGACACCGTGTCAGGCGCAACCAAACCCATAACCACCGAAACGGGTCTTACCGTCCGGGTTCCCCTCTTTATCAAACAGGGCGAAAAAGTACTGGTCAACACCGAAACCAACGAATACGTCGAGCGGGTCAACAGCTAATCCCCTGCCCTCTTCCCCAGGAAAGCGCGGACAAGGGTAACGCCAAGGCGGAACCAGAAAGGTTCAAGGCGGCGGCGCGCCGCTTTAAGGGATTCAATGACCGGAATTTTCTGGGGGCAGTGCCGCTCGCAGGCGCCGCAGGCAACGCAGAGGGAAGGGCCGCTCATCGCGTCAGAAGTTATGCCGGCGTTCATTATATAGGTCTTGAGTCCGGTGATATAACCTATTGCGTATGAGGCGTTATAGGCGGCGAAACAGCCGGGTATATTCACATGCGACGGGCAGGGCATGCAGTAGGAACAGGCGGTACAGCGTATCCTGTACGACGCGGCAAAGACCTCCCTGACCCTGGAAAAAACCTCCTGTTCGGCGCTGTTGAGGCAGCCGGCAGAAACCGATCCGGCTGTGAGGAGGTTTTCTGAAAGCTGCGCCATGTCGTTCATCCCGGAGAGGACCACCGTTACTTCTTCCTGGTTCCAGAGCCAGGAGAGCCCCCACCGCGAAGGGGACCAGCCGGCGTGGAGTTCCCCGAACAGCGCCGCTCCTTCTTTGGGAAGGCCGGAACTGAGCTTTCCGCCCAGCAGGGGTTCCATGATGATCACCGGTATGCCTTTTTCCGCGGCCCTTTTAAGCCCCGTAACACCGGCCTGATAATTTTCATCATAATAATTATATTGAATCTGGCAAAAATCCCAGGGATAGGCGTCAAGGACCTTGATGAATTCTTCCCTGGTCCCGTGAAAGGAAAAACCTATGCTGTGTATTTTCCCCTCGTTCTTCTTTTTTTGAATCCACGCTTCTATGCCCCAGGAACAAAATTTTTCCCAGAGCCCCAGGTCGGTTATCATGTGCATGAGGTAGTAATCAATATAGCCTGTCCTAAGCCGCTCAAGTTCCTTGTCAAAAAAACGGTCAAAATCACCGGGCGCCTTGCAGAGTACCAGGGGCAGCTTGGTGGCGATAAAAACCTTGTCCCTCAGGGAGAATTTTTCCAGAACCGCGCCGAGGACTTCCTCGCTCCTGCCGTAGATGTAGGCGGTGTCAAAATAATTAATGCCGCCCTCACAGGCCGCGCGTATCAGCGCTTCGCTCTTTTTGATGTCGGAAGGAAGCCGCATGCAGCCCAAGCCCAGGACAGACAGGGCGTTTCCCGATTTTTTATCTTGTCTGTAGCGCATGGCTTAGTATACGCCATCGCAGAGCCTGAGGCAACACGTGGCTTGTGCGATAAGCCGGACGGGCGGAAGAGCGGGGTCTTGCGGCGATGAGGGCGAAGAGTTATGCTAAAAACAAGAAGGTATCCTTGTCAGCTTCCGCGGCATCGGCGGGGCAGTGGAACAACAGGTCCCTGTTCCGCCTCCTGTGGCCTCT
>JAISCK010000157.1 GCA_031265635.1 Spirochaetaceae bacterium | reverse complement strand
GTTTCCTGAAACATAGCCCAGACATCCTCAAAAGTGAGCCCCCGGGCGGGTTCCCGGGCCTGTTTTGCGTCACCCATACCATTACTCCTTATTCTACTATACCCCAGGCCGCGTCCGGCGGCAATGAGGGGCCGGAACATTCCGGTCTTTCCTATATATACGGCCCGAACTGCGGGTTTTGCTTTGATATGGCGAAAAATTATGGAAAAATTTATTGTTTTTCCCCAGACAAGGGTCTTTACCGGGTCCCAAGAACTCGCTTGCGTAAGGGAGATGTCGCTTTGTCGCAAGAACGCCCTGCGCATTCGCTCGGGCGCTGCTTCGGGCGGGGCCTGACACTAAGGGCTCTGTATGCGGCCAGCAGTGGGGAAACAGGCCCCCTCCATGATTTAGAGGGAACCGGGCGTTCCGTTGTTCCAGCGGCGGGTATGCCGGGAATCCCGGTTGTGGCGCGGCATGGGACCGCGGGGGCTCCACATGGGGCCGCATCCGGGGACTCCTGTTCCGGGGGCCATGCCCCGGCCAAAGGGCTGAGGGGCAAAGGGGCCGGAGTTTCCGGGCCGCCTTCCGGCAAAGGCTGTGCCAATGGGGATTTCGTACGTTTTCTGGTTGACGGTCAGTTTTGTTACCCGGTATACGCGGCGGGCCGCTGTTCCGGTTTCCGGTATGCCAGGGGGAAAGACATAGCCTTCGAGTTCTACCTGGGAGCCTTCCCTGAGACCGTCCACAAAACCTATCAGGCCCTGGAGGCCCGTTACAAAGTAGACTGTGTCCCCCTGTTTCAGGGCTATTCTGCCGTCAAAAACCTCAAGGGGACCTGAGAGGGCAAGGGTTTCGGGAACACGGTGTTCCCGCCGGGTTTCCCGCCGGTTCCGGCGTGCCGCGTCATCCGGGCCGCCCCTGTTTTGGGCAAAGCCTGAGGCCGCAAGGCAGACAAAGATTACCATAACAAAGCATATATGTTTCATTGCACACTCCATTGCTATAACAATCAAACTGCTCCGGGGTTTCCGGTTTCTTTATTCGCAGTGGGGTCTTTGAACTTTGCCTTTTCGGTCCAGAGACCCAGCGCGGGATTGGTGATGCAGAAAATCCGTTCTTCGCCGGGACGTTTTACCCACCAGCCACGGGGCAGGCCCCGTTCAAGAAGTTCGCTGTATTCATTGATGTCGCCCCATTCATAGCCGACAGATTCAATCTCCTTCCGGCTTAAACCGCTGCCGGGGCAGTAGCGTATCCTGAAACGGCCTTCGCTTGAACCGTGTATCAGATGGGCCGCCGCGCCGAGGGACGCGGCAAGGTCCCGGTTTTCGGCGGCGGCCATTATGATGTCCGACGCGGGCCTGTAGCCGTATTTCCGTATGAGATGGTCTATCTCCGGGTCTTCGCCGAAACGGTCAAGGGCCGGAGCAAGTATGGTCAGTTCGCCGTTATCCGCCATAGCCATGCGGGTGCGGTATATGGCCTTGTTTCCCAGCCAGGTACTCTTGTATTCCTGGGGGTCGAGGAAGACCACCGCCCTGTGTATGGGCTTTTCGAGAACTTCAATATTTATGGACCGGGACAGTTTTGCGGCCCTCTCAAAACAGTCCCTGCCAAAGCCCGCAAAAAAACCCCGCAGGGCAAGCGAACCGGGCGCCCTGCCCGAAGCCCTGGCTTCTCCGGGAGAGCGCGGCCCCAGCACGGTGAGGACATGCAGCACCGGGGGAAGCAGATGTTCAAAGCGCCTGTATGCCTCGTCGAGCAGGGCGCGTACCGGCGTATCGGCATGCCCCATAAGATTCTCAAGCCCGTAGGAAGCGCCGAGAAAGTGGCTCTTGTTTATGGATTCGGCCCCGCCGGCGCCGATAAAAATATTTTTTACATGGCCGGACATGCCCATGACCTCATGGGGAACCACTTGGCCTATGGAGACAATAAGGGAATAACTTCCGTCCTGGAGACTCTTGTTGACTTCCGCCGGCCAGTCCATGGAAAAAACCGGGGAACTTGAACCGAAAGCCTTTTCCACCCAGGAAGCGTCGATTCTGCCCAGTTCCACCACATCATGACGCCAGTCATGGTCCCTGAAAAGTGAAGGCGGCGTATTGGGGAACATAACCTTGCGTTCCTCTTCTCTCATGGGCCGGTGGGTTCCCAGGGCGGGCATCACCGCGCCCACCCTGTTTTCACCCAGTTTAAGGAGTTCCCGCACCGCCATATCGCAGAGCAGGCCGGCTCGGGAGTGGAGCCGTGTGCTGTCAGGCGGCAGTATCAGTACAGGGCGGGGATCCCCCACATCCTTGAGAGCCGTGGCAAGGGCTTCGGAGAAAAGCCCGTCCAGTTCCCCATCGGAAATATCAAGCGACGCTTCTCCCCTGGCAACATAGTTCATACTTTAAGCATCGTTCTCCCCGGCGGGTTTTGCAAAGTCCGCGCCCCTGGGATCGTCATTGATCATCAGTATGGGCTGGTTCGTGGCGTCAAGGGTATCCCGCCAGAGATTGCCTTCGGGGTCCACATGGTTACGCCGGGAAACAGCCGCCTTCATCGGGATATGGACAAATTCATTATTGATAAGACCGATGATAACCTTGGTCTTGCCGGCCATGGCGGCGTGGGCCGCGGCGTTACCCAGCCTTTCGCAGTAGATTGAATCAACCGGAGCCGCCGGCGCGGAACGGATCACATAGCTGGGATCAATGTATTTAAGGTTAATCTCCCGGCCCTTTGTTTTGAAGTACTCCTCTATACGGTCCCTGAGATACCTGCCCACATCTTCCATCTTGAGGTTTCCCGATTCGTCTTTTTTGACTTCCTTGACCAGCTTGTCCTGCAAAGCCCCCTCGGCAATAACAATGACCGCGTGATGGCGCCGAATCAGGCGGCTTTCCAGATGGCGGAGAAAACCATTGGGACCTTCAAGATCAAAGGGAACTTCGGGTATGAGGCAGAAGTTTACCTCGTGGCTTGCCAGCGCCGTATGGGCGGCGATAAAGCCTGATTCGCGGCCCATGAGCTTAACAAGACCTATGCCGTTAATCTGGGAATGGGCCTCCATGTGGGCGGCGGTTACTACTTCGACAGCCTTGGTTACCGCCGTATCAAACCCAAAAGAACGCTCGATAAAAGAAAAATCATTGTCAACGGTTTTGGGAATCCCTATGACGGCAATTTTGAGATTGCGTTTGGTAAGCTCCTCGGCAATATCCAGCGCGCCCCGCTGGGTCCCGTCGCCGCCTATGCAGAAGAACAGATTAAGGTTAAGCCTTTCCATAGAATCAACAATCTCTGTAACCTGCTTGCCGCCGCCCCTCGCGCTTCCCAGAACGGTTCCCCCAATCTTGTGAATATCGTCAACAACCTCAGGGGTAAGTTCCTTGGTATCAAACCCGTATTCGGGGATGAGCCCCTTGTAGCCGTAACGTATGCCCGAAATCCGCCTTACCCCGTAACGGTACCAGAGGCAGCGCACTATGGCCCTGATAACATCGTTGAGACCGGGACAGAGCCCGCCGCAGCTTACAATACCCGCGTGAACATGCTGGGGCGAGAAGTAAATCATCTCCCTGGGACCTGCGCACTCAAGAACCCGCGCCTTCTCCACAGGCGGCTGCGCGCCCGGAACAACATCAACATTCAATCTGACAAATTTGTTATCCGTAACATAATTGGCGATAAAATCACCCTGTACCTTGGACAAATGTATAGGCGATTTAATACCCCGCCTTCCCAGTTCTTCAATAGAAAAATCAAAATCATCAGCCATAGACCCCCCTCACGCTGTCAAGCGCTTCCAGACATTTAAGTATATATGCCTGGGGAAAGTGTTGCAATGCTGCCCAAAATCCACCATCCCTGGCGGATTTTGGGCCTGGAGTTTTTGGCAATGCCAAAAACTCCACAGGATTCGTATTGTACAAACCTTCAATTTTAAGTATATTGAAACTACGAGGAGAGTAAACCATGCTCGAAGAACAGGTTAAAAGTGCACTGGAAAATGTACGCCCCAGCCTTCAGGCTGACGGGGGCGATGTTGAATTTGTGTCCGTCGCCGATGATGGCACCGTATCGGTCAAGCTGACCGGCGCCTGCGGCGGCTGCCCCATGGCCCAAATGACCCTTAAACAGGGCATAGAAACCTATCTTAAACAGGAAATCCCCGAAGTAAGCGCCGTAGTGGGCGTCTAGGACCCGCCCGATAAATGCATGCGAGCAGGTGCGAAGCATGTCCCGGCGCTAATGCGGCATGGCGTAGGCCATATAAAAGCCCCTGTATGCCATTGTGCCTCGAAGGGCCGCCCCTGCGACCGGGCCAAAGTCCCGGCCTACCCCCCTAATACGGCGTCCTGGTGGCAAACCATCAGTTGTTCACTCTGATATTTCTTTGGCATACTCAAATCTCCGTAAAATATGGTAAAATTTGCCGTCTTGACACAAATTTAGCCTGGTATGATCCCTGAAATGGTATATGGAGAAGTTATGCAAGAAGCTATTCTGGTTCTGATGGATATGGAAAAACAAATGGTCGAAAAACTTATTCTAAGATTGGCCTCCGGGGAATTCCTTGCCAAAAGACTTACCACTGAAACGAATTCTCTTCATTGCGAAGTGAGTTACGAATACCGTTCCAATAAACACGAAAAAACCATCTGCGGCGCGGTATTAAATTGCCGCTATAGACTAAGGTACCGGGACAGGGACCGTATCTTTTTTAGCGCCTGGGACTGTAAGGATGTGTGTAGTGTTTTTTACGATATATTTATGATAATTTACGCGATGAATCACTGTGAGACGACTTTCCCGCGCGGCCAGGACCCTTTCGTTCCGGATTTAGATACGGAACGTTATGTTTTCTGCACGGACCAGCTTGCTGTTTCGCTTGCAAAAATGGCGGATTTTCTCCACAAGGACCCAAAAAGAGTATCGCACAACAGCCAGTATGTCCTTTCCCTTTATGAGGAGCCGAACCAGGGCGAATATGGCGCTTTGATTGATCAGTTAAAAACAAACGGTTATTCCGCCATACGGATTGTAGAGATATGGCTCAGGGGCGAAATTCTCTACTATGTCGCGGCAGACGGAGTGATACTCCGTCCCGGTCATCAAAGAACCTTAACTCCCAAAGAAGAAGCGGATCTTAACAGAAAAATATACAAAGCTGTAAACGACCGGTTCCAATTTGTTGATCTTACCAAACCGGAGATATTCTCCGGGAGCAGTTGACTGAGCCTGTTTCAATATAGTGTTTAATTTTGCCGGTAGTTCTGG
>JAISCK010000150.1 GCA_031265635.1 Spirochaetaceae bacterium | reverse complement strand
TTCGCCGAAGCCGGGCTTTACCGGGAGCAGGACGCCATAATCAACGGCGTTCTCGGCGGAACAATGAGCCCTGAGGCCCTCGGCCCTCTTGACGCCTGGATCAACGATACCAGCCTCCGCGTTGTTCTCAGCTATGAAGGACGGGTCATCATGCTGCCCGGCGATGTAAGCGCGGCCTCTTGGAAGCGTTCTCCTCCCGGACCCTGCGATATACTGAAAGTTCCCCATCACGGCCACCGGGATGCCCTTGACGAAGAGCTTCTTGAAAGGCTCAAACCCGCCTATGGCGTCATCTCTGTCAGCAATGACAGGCCGGACCCCTGCCCCAGTCCTGATATAGTGGGGCTGCTCAAAAAATACGGGCAATGTTTTGCCACCGACGCGCTGAACATGGCCGGCCTCAGTCTGCCGGGTCTCCATGCTTCGGTGCGCTTTACCATTGAGGACGGAAACTGCGCCGCTTCCGTATACTGACAGGCCCGTTAAAAAAAGAGGCGGCTCAGGTGCTGGTCGGCAAGGACCAGTATGCCGAGTACGGCGGTGTAGATGCCAAAGCCCCGGAGCGAATGTTCGCGCACCAGTTTCAGCATGAGGCTGACCGATACTATGCCGACCAGGGCGGCGGTAAGGGTGCCCGCAATCACGGGGAGCGTCTCTATGGGGACGCCGCCTTGCCCGGCGGCAAGGTCGTGTATCTGCAAAACAAGGGCGCCCAGTATGGCGGGGATTGCCAGAAGAAAGGAAAAACGGGCGGCAAAACCCCGTTCAAGCCTGCGGGAAAGGGCGCCCGAAAGGGTAAGTCCTGAACGGGATACGGCGGGCATAATGGCCACGGCCTGCAATACGCCGATTATGAGGGCGTCGAGCCCGTTTATATCGCCGTCCCGCCGCTCCCTGCCCGGAAGGCCCGAAAGGTATTCGGCGCTGAAAAGGGCGAGGGCGGTAAAGATAAAGGCATAGCCGAGAAAAGCGCCCTCCGCAAAGGCTTCTTCTATAAAATCCTTGAACAGAAGCCCTACAATCACTGTGGGTATGGTCCCGATGATGAGGTACAGGGTGAGGGGCTGCACGGGCTTTTTTATAAGCGCCCAAATATCCCGGCGCAGCACCAGGAATACGGCGGCCAGGGTTCCGCAGTGGAGCAGGGTATCAAAGAACAGGGCGGGCTCTGAGACGCCGATAATCTTCTGGAACAGCACCAGATGGCCGGAACTTGAGACAGGGAGAAATTCAGTAAGCCCCTGAACCGCTCCAAGGACCACGGCTTCAAAAATACCCATTACTTGTACTTTACCTTGAAATTTTTCCTGATGACTTCCGCCATCCGGGTTAGAAGGGGATCGGTCTTTCCTTCTATGGGAATGGTCCCGAATACGTCCCGCCGCTCCCGTTCAAACCAGCGGTAAAGCGCGCCGCTTTTTTCATAGTCGTCAACCGGGGCCGAGGCTATTTTGACAAGCTGCATTATTTCGTCATCGGTAAACATCACCCATTTGCCCTGGTACACAATGTAATAACTGTGCTTGTCCGCCGAAACCTGAATCCCCAGGTCCGCCCGGCCTGAACCTTTGGGCTTTTTGGGTTTACCCGTGCGTTCCGCCCGTTCCGCGTTCCGCAGCATGGTTTGGTTGAGTTCGTCAACCTGCATATTGTACAGGTGAACCTGGGCCTGTTCTATGAGGAACAAAAGCCCTTCCTCATCAAGCCGGGGAATGAGGCCGGCAAGCTCTTTTGCCAAGGCGGCAAGGCGGGAATTTCCCGCTCCTGCTTTGGGCTTTGCCGGCGCGGCTTTCCCCGCCTTGGGCTATGCCGGCGTGGGCTTTACTGTCCCGCGTCCCACAGCTTTCCCCGCCGGCTTTGCCGCCCTTTTCCCGGTTTTTACTGTTCCGGCGGCAGGTTTTTTCCCGCCGCCTGAGTTTTTCACTATTTTTTCTTTACCCATAAAAATCACCGGGCAAGGCCGCTGTCTTGTACCGCCTTGCCCCTAGTATCCTTATTAGAGTTGTTCGGAAACCTCAGTTTCCGAACAACTCCCGCTTAAACACCGCAAAATGCACAGCATTTTGCAAGACCTGTGAGATAACCAACCGGGTTATCGAACAGGTCTATTGCCCCATTACCGACTGGGCGGCAAGGCGGCCAAAGACCGTTACCATGGCAATGGCGTGGCTGCTCATGCGGTACGCGCCGTGTATAGCGCCCACTACTTCGCCGGCGGCGTAGAGTCCGGGTATGACCTGGCCCTGGAGATCAAGAACCTGAGTTTTGGCGTTTACGTCAAGGCCGCCCAGGGAATACCTGAGTTGGGGATAGATCTTCCCGCTGATATAATACGGAGGAGTGTCGATGCGCCCGCCCGAAAAATTGGTCCTGCCGAATTGGTCCCTTCCGGCGGACACGGCGCTGTTAAAGTCGCTTATGGCGGCGCTTAAAGCCTCGGGAGGCGCGTTCACCCTGGCTGCCAGTTCCTGAACCGTATTGGCCCTGAACCAGCGGCCTCCGGCTATTTCGGCATCCAGAGCCGCGCCGTTACCGCTGGCAGTAACCGCCTTCTGGTCGAATACGGTGTAAATATAATCTCCGGGCTGTTTGTAGATTTCCTCGTAGGTCTGGAAATCATGGGGCGCGTCCTCGGCGACAAAACGTTCCCCGTTCTGGTTGATGACAATGATGTTTCCGGTTCCGCCCTTGTGCTGGGGAGGCAGGGCATAGCTGGAAAGGCCCATCATCTGAACGAGATTCATATTGACAAGCCGCGCGCCCAGGGCCTCGGCCATAAGGAGCCCGTCTCCGGTATCATCCAGAACGCCATACGGAGGATTCTCGCGGTGTACGTTGGAATTGTACTTCATGATGAGTTCTTTATTGCCGTAATAGCCCCCGGTAGCAAGTATGACGCCCCTGGAACCCCTGACCTCATAGGTCTTGCCGTCCTTTCCCTGCGCCTGTACGCCGCTTACCCTGCCGTTTTCCTGGATAAGGGAAACAGCCGGAGTATTGGTATACACGGTGATATTACTGTCGGCTTCGGCGTATTTTTTAAGCTGGGCTATCATATAGCCGCCCGAAGATTCTTTGTTGTGGTGGGAACGGGGCACCGACGACCCTATAACAAGGTAAACGGTAGGCTCAAATTCCACCCCGACTGACTCAAGAAATTCCAGGCCCGGAAGGGCATTACGGCAGAGTATGTCCACCAGCGCTGGATTGGCCTGGTACTGGCCTATGGAAAGAACATCCCTGATATGCAGTTCAACCGAATCCCGGTCGCTGATGCCCGAAGCCCTCTGCCGCACGGGATCAACCGCCGCGTAGTTGCCCCCGGCTATATTGGTATTACCTCCCAGAGCATCGGTTTTTTCGAGAACCACCACCCTGGCCCCCAGCTTGGAAGCCTGAATGGCCGCTACAAGGCCCGCGCCCCCGCCGCCGACTATAACTACATCGGTATCAATCCTGGTTACCGGCCCTGTGGAACCTGACGGCGAAGAAGAGCAGGAAAAAACCAGACCGCACAGTACCGCGGCTATCCCCGCAAGCCAAAAAGCGTGTTTCATAAACTACCTCCCATCGCAAATACAAGCGTTTGTCCGTAGTACAAGCCTGACGGACCCTTCAATATAACCTTATCAGTCCCGGCTGAACGTAACAAGTAGCCGCCCTGCCCCCAATACGGGCTGCCGGCGCGGCATCAGAAAAATTCGATACCAATACATTGACGTTTCAACATATATATAGTATACTTACAACAATCCAGTTTGGAAAATAGAAAATCTTTTCTTGTGGAAACCATTGTGCAATATTTTGATACTCATGCCCATATAGGGCTCATTTGCGATGACCCTATTGAGCAGCTTATTGTTGTTCAGGAAGCCCGTCAGGTTCAGGTAAACCGTATTATCTCCATTTGTAACAGTCTTCACGATTTTGCCGGAGTATACGATAATTTGAAGTCGGCGTCCAACGTGTACCATGCGGTAGGGGTGTCCCCGTCCGAAGTACAAACCCCCGGCCGGGATTGGGTTCAGACCATTGAACAGAGCGTTCAACTGCCCAGGGTCGTAGCCATAGGCGAGATCGGCCTTGATTATTACCGTAAATTCGGCGACAAAAAGTCCCAGATAGAACTCTTTATCGCCCAGCTTGACCTTGCGACCAAGCTGGATCTGCCGGTAATCATTCATAACCGGGAGGCCGGTAATGATGTGCTTGACATACTCCGTGACCGGCTGCCGCCCAGGGGCGGGGTGCTGCATTGCTATTCGGAAGACGCCGGATACGCGAAAAAAGCCCTGGACCTTAACCTGTATTTTTCCTTTGCCGGAAACCTCACCTACCGGAACGCCAGGAATCTCCACGAAACGGTGGTGGCGCTGCCTCTGGAAAGGATTTTAATTGAATCAGAAAGCCCTTTTATGGTCCCCGCCGACTACCGGGGCAAGCGGAATATGCCCAAGTACCTTCCCATGACAGCCCGTTTTCTTGCCGGGATGCTTGAAACCGACGAGGAAAGCCTTGCCGCTACGCTCTGGGATAACGCCAACAGGTTCTTCGGCCTGGACCCCTAGGAAACTATGCGCCCCGCCCAACGGCGTTTCGCGGGGCCGGGGCGCCTGGGGTGTGCCGGGCCGCCTTTTCCCCTATTCGCGGCGGGGTCCGCTGCCCGGAAACCCGCTTGCGGGGGATCAGTTGCCGTGAATTCTCCAGTTGTACGGCTGCCATATAAACCCAATGGGAAGAGCCGTTCCTTTTTTATGGAATTCCGGCGTAATCCTGAAAAAGAAACGCCCGCCGCCCCTGCCCGGTTTTATAAAATCAAAGCCAATATCTATCGGTAGACCGATAAAAAAGTCCCCTTTTGTATCCTCTTCAAGCGCGTCGTCAAACATACCTACAAGCGGAAAGTTTAAATTCACCCCTACACCCGCATACAGCCATTCAACAGCGGGAACATTGATATGGGCCATAAGAGGTATAGTCAGGCAAATCGGGCTTGCGGCAAGGTCCGTAAACTTGTCGCCATTGGATATGCTATCTTCCAGAATCAGGTAGATATCGGGATGCAGCAGCAGTCCCGTATTTAATGACAGCACGTTAAAAAGGTAAAAATCATAAGTCAGCCCAAAATCAGATGTTAAGGCATAATTACCGCTTGGTATATCGTCGTTAAACACGTCTGTAATACTCGGCGTTATACCAAAACCAACATTAAGCCCCAGGAGCATATCAAAAGGCTGATATTTATGAACATCCTGGGCAAAAACACCTCCCATGACAAATACCGCGAGAATCAGAACCAGTAATCCTTTCTTTACCATCTGTAACCTCCTGGGTTCTTTCAAAACTTTAAATTTGAAACCGGCTATACTGCCACACCACGATCGTAAACCCTGAAACAAATTTTGTCAAGAAAAATTAAGGATATATTGCGTATAACATCTAAACTATGGTAGAATGAAAGGCATGACCTTATACCGCCCGGTGAAAGCCGGCGCTCTGGAAATTCCCGGCAACCTCTTTCTCGCTCCCGTGGCCGGCTATACGGACAGGGCCTTTCGCTCGGTGTGCGCGGCATGGGGCGCTGATTTTTCCTTTACCGAACTTGTTTCCGCCGAAGCCCTGGTACGCACGGCGAACAA
>JAISCK010000149.1 GCA_031265635.1 Spirochaetaceae bacterium | reverse complement strand
TTTTTAAGCAGAAGGCAAAACGCCGCCCGCCTTACTGCCTGTCATAGGATGAACCCAGATCAAGTTCTTTCCGGTACTTGGCCACTGTACGCCGCGCCAGGGGGATTCCCTTTTGCGCGAGCATGCCGGACAGTTCCTGGTCGGAAAAACGACGGGCCTCTCCCTGAATCATCTCCCTGATGATTTCCTTTACCCCTTCTTTCGAATAACGGGACCCTGCCGAACCTGCCCCGCTTATGGAATTGGTGAAGAAATGTTTCAGCTCAAAAATACCCCATTCGGTCTGCATATATTTGCCGTTGGAAGTCCGCGAGACCGTAGTCTCGTGTACGCCGAGTTCCCCGGCAATATCTTTAAGGGTAAGGGGAATAAGATACTTGGGGCCTTTGGTGAAAAAGGCCCGCTGGAATTCCACTATGGCCCGCGCGACCCTGAGAAGGGTGTGGTTTCTCTGGGTTATGGACTGAATAAACCAGCGGGCCTCCCGTATGTTTTCCCGCACAAAATCGCGGACCGGCCTGTCGTCTTCCCTGAGACAGGAATTCCCCCCGGCGCTTTTTGTTTTTTCCGACGAGAGTTCCATAAAAAAGGGATTAATGCCCAGGACGGGAATTTCTTCATCATTGAGGATGATGGCAAATTCACCTTCTTTATATATAACCTGGATGTCGGGGACCACATAGCGGGTATCCTCAGAGGAAAACTGCCTTCCCGGAAACGGGGAAAGCTCCTTGATGCGCCCGGCGATGAGGCGGACTTCATCTTCGGTACGGTCGATTTTTTTTGCCAGTTCGGCAAAGCGGCCCTTTTCCAAAAGTTCAAGATAGTTGAGGGCGGCGGAAAGCCCCGGCGGGGCATGGGGAAGCAAAGCCGCCTGCACCCGCAGCGATTCTTCATAGCCTGAGGTACAGGTCCCCTGGGGGTCCAGGGAGCGGATAAGGCGCAGCGCCTCATCAACCACGGCGCTGTCCCGGCCCTTGAGGAGCAGGGACAACGGCTCCTTGTGGAAGCCGTCGGCGTTGAGGTTTTGAATCAAAAGTTCGCCTATGGCCCTGATTTCCCCGTCTACCGGCTGGAGCCTGAGCTGCCAAAGCAGATGCTCCTGAAGGGTCTCAGGCCGGGACAGCACGCCCTCGATGAATTTATGCTGCCGCTCGGTATCTTCGCTGCTGCCCCGCCTGATAAAACCGGTATCGGAGGCGTTTTCAAAGTACGTTTCTTCTTCCTTGACCGGCGGCGTATAGGCTTCTTCCAGAGAAACCGTGCTGTGATCCTCAAGCACCTCCAGGGCGGGATTGCGTTCAAGCTCTTCGCCGATTGTCTCTCTGAGGTCAACAATGGGCAGTTCCATCAGCTTGATCGACTGATAGAGCTGGGGATTCATTCTGAGGTGCTGTTCCTGGATAAAAGACGGACGCTGTATCTGCAAAGCCATAACCCCTGTCAAAACTATTATTCCATACTCCCGGTTTGTCAAGAAATTTCATAAGGATGAGCTTGTTCCAAAACCCGGTTGGTTTTGGAACAGCCTCGGACGATTTGTTCTGACCCGGGATTCCGGAAGGCTACCAGAATAGTATACACCATTGGACTTATTCGGCAACCCGGCTGGTAGTAAACAAATCCCGGACAAAAAGCGGCCAAAGGCGGTTCCGCCGCTTGAATTTGCCCCCCCAATGGTATATTTTCGGAGGACCCATGAACGTATTTGAACGGCTTGCCTCTAAAGCCATACACATTCCCGAAATACTCATTCCCCGGCAGGATATAGAACTCAGTTCCTGGTCTGTAATCGCCTGCGACCAGTTTACCCAGGACAGGGACTACTGGCGCCAGGTTGAAGTTGAGGCCGGTCCAGGCCCTTCGACCCTGCGCCTTATTTTCCCTGAGGTATTTTTGGATGATCCCGGCCGCGGGGAAAGAATAAGCGCCATACACCGGACCATGAAGGCGTATTTGGGGAAAAGCGTATTTGAGTCCTTTGGGCAGGGCATTATGTATATTGAACGAAACACCTCCCGCCGTCCCTGCCGGAGGGGCCTGGTTCTGGCCATAGACCTTGAACACTACGATTGGGCGCCTGACGCCCGGACCCTGATACGAAGCACCGAAGGAACGGTGAGTGAACGCATACCGCCGCGTATGGAAATACGCCGGGGAGCGGCCCTGGAAAGCCCACATATACTGCTTTTAATAGATGATCCTGGGGACAGAGTAATGGGTATCCTTGGACAGGCGGCAAAAAAGCGGAAAAAAGCCTACCAGGGCAATTTGATGCTCGATTCCGGTTCTGTCGCGGGCTGGCTTTTGGACCAAACGGAAGATTTCAACCTATTGGCGGATGAGTTTGAATTATTGGCTGATACGGCCCGGACACGCTATGGGCCTTGCGGGGACAGAGCGGAGGCGGACAGGGCGGCTCAGGACAGGCCGGAGGGGGACAGAGTACGTCAAAAAAATCCCGGCGAAAAGCCCTTCCTCTTTGCCGTTGGGGACGGCAATCATTCCCTGGCCACCGCCAAAGCGGTCTGGGAAGAATACAAAACCGGCCATCAGGGTGAAAAAGGGCTGGAGAACCATCCGGGCCGTTATGCCCTGGTAGAAGTGGAAAATATCTACGATCCGGGAATTGATTTTGAACCTATACACCGGGTCATATTCGGCGCGGGGACAGAGCTTCTGGACAGCCTCAAAGCCCTGCCCGGTTTTACCAGCCGGATACTAAACAGCGGCAGCCCGGACAGGGACAGGGCACGGCTTTCAAGCCTTATAGCCGGGCGGGGGACAGAGCAAACCCGCTACGGCCTTGTTCAGGGAACACTCTGCGTACTTATTGAAACGACCGCCCCCGGTATGGCTGCGGTTCCCCTGCAGCCGCTCTTGGACGCTTTTATTCAAAATCATTCCGGCTGTTCTATCGATTATATCCACGGGACAGAAGCCTGCCTCCGCCTTGCTTCGGACCAGTCCCGCAAGGCCGCCGCCGTGCTGCTTCCCCCGGTAAAAAAAGAGGACCTCTTCAGCACTGTGGCCCAATCAGGCCCCCTCCCCAGAAAGAGTTTTTCCATGGGAGAAGCCCGCGAAAAGCGCTTTTACCTTGAATGCAGGAAACTTTTCCGCGGATGAAATTGCTCTGGAAAATTAACGTACCAGGCGGCAAGATTATAGAAACAAAGACTCAATTACGGTATAATTCCATCATGAAGATAACCCCCCGTATGCTTTTGATTACCGCCATTGGCCTCGGCCTGCTCATGCTGGGCTATGCCCTGCTCCGGCAGTTTACCGGCCTGGCCCTGAGTGAGGGGACAGAGCAGTATATCTACAATATCTTTATTATAGCCCTCCTTGGCATCTACTTCTACAACCGGAAACTCGCCGCGGACAGGAAAAAACAAAAAACCGGCGAAAAAAACGATGACCCGCCGGACGCTAAAGGCTCCTGATTATGGCTTCGGCGGCGGCCCTGCCGTCGGCTATGGCGTGTACCACGAGGCTTGCGCCCCGGCGGGAATCTCCGGCGGCCCAGACTTTGGGGTTGGATGTATGAAAGCTCCCCCTGGTGCGTATATTGCCCCGCTCGTCGGTATCAAGGCAAAAATCGGCTACCGCTCCGTCCTGTACTACATGGGTAAAGCCCATGGCAAGGAGCGCCAGGTCGCAGGGGATTTCAAATTCAGAGCCGGGGATTTCTTTCATTACCGGGCGGCCGTCCTTTTGTATCCATTCGGCCATGGAGGCTTCAACAGCCTCGAGCCTGCCGTTCTTTCCCTTAAAGGCCCTGGTATTGACAGCCCAGAGCCGTTCCCCTCCTTCAAGATGGGAACTTGAAGTTTTGAGTACCCTGGGCCACAGGGGCCAGGGTTCCCCTTCGCTCCGGTGTTCGGGAGGCTGGGGCAGTACTTCAATCTGGGTAAGCCGGGAAGCGCCCTGGCGGTTGGCGGTTCCTACGCAGTCGGAACCGGTATCGCCGCCGCCTATGACCAGCACCCGTTTACCGTAGGCGGTAACCGGCTCGACGCCTGAGTGTTCGGACGCATAGGCCCTGTTCTGGAGGGAAAGGTAATCAAGGGCCTGAACTATGCCCGAAAGTTCCCTTCCGGGTATCTTCATGTCTCGCGCTTCCCTGGCCCCTATGGTGAGGAGTACGAGGTCAAAGGACGACTCCAGTTCTTTGGCCCTGACAGGTTGGGCGCTGTCCCCGGAGGTCCCGAAGCCGAAACGGCCTGAGCCTACGCGGGCATTGGTGAGTATCTTTACCCCTTCGGCTTCCATGACCGCTATGCGGCGGTTGATAAAATTCTTGTCCAGTTTGAAGTCAGGAATACCGTAGCGGAGATAGCCGCCGGGTTTTCTGTCCCCTTCGTACACGCTGACCGAAAAACCCGCCCGGTTAAGGTAGTAGGCCGCGGCAAGCCCGGAAGGACCCGCGCCGACAATGGCGACTTTTTTTCCGTTCCGCTTCCGTGGCGGCCTGGGCCTGACCAGATCAAGGCTGTAGGCTTTTTCGATGACGGCAAGTTCATTCTGCCTGATGGTTACCGGTTCGTCATTGGTTCCCAGCACGCAGGACGCTTCGCAGAGCGCCGGGCAGACACGGCCGGTAAATTCGGGAAAGGGATTGGTGTCTTCAAGAACTGTCCACGCGCCTTTCCAGTCGCCCCTGAAAAGCCGGTCCTGCCATTCGGGCATAACGATTGCCACCGGGCAGGCCCAGTGGCAGAAGGGTACGCCGCAGTCCATGCAGCGGGCGGCCTGAAGCACCCGCTCGTCATCGCCAAGCTGAATCTCAACTTCGCTGTAATCGTTTATGCGCTCTTCCACAGGCCGGTAGAGCGAAACCTTGCGCTTTATCTTCAAAAATCCCCTTGGGTCGCCCACAATCCGTTCTCCTAAAACTATGTATGGGTCCGCTGTCAGGCGCGGACCGCAATGTCCTCATTCTCCCTGATGTCAAGGAGCCTGCGGTCAAGCTCGGCCAGCATCATCTGCTGAAGGGCCCGCTTGTATTCAACCGGCAGCACTTTGACAAAGAGGCTCCTGTTTTCTTTCCACGAATCAAGTATGTCCCTGGCCCAGACCGAACCTGTCCAGTACACATGGTTTTGAATCATTTCTTTGACAAATTTTTCGTCTTCTTCGTTATCCAGGCCGGAGAGTTCAACCATACCCTTGTTGAGGTAGTATTCAAAATTCCCCCGGCGGTCAAGCACATAGGCTATGCCCCCGGACATACCGGCGGCAAAGTTCCGCCCCACATTGCCCAGCACGATGAGACGGCCTCCGGTCATGTACTCGGCGCAGTGGTCCCCTGTTCCCTCAACCACGGCGCTGGCTCCCGAATTCCGCACGCAGAAACGTTCCCCGGCAACGCCGGCAGCGTACAGTTCTCCCGCTGTAGCGCCGTACAGTACGGTATTGCCTATGATGATGTTCTCGCTGGTCTTAAAGGCCGAACCTTCAGGCGGATACACTACGATACGGCCGCCGGAAAGTCCCTTGCCCAGATAGTCGTTGGCGTCGCCCGAAAGCCGGAAGGTAACGCCCCTGGCAAGGAAGGCGCCGAAGCTCTGCCCGGCGGAACCGGTAAAATCAACGGTGATAAAATTTTCAGGCAGCCCCTGTCCTCCGTAACGGCGGGACACTTCATGGGAGAGCATGGCGCCGGCAGCGCGGTCGGTATTGCGCACTTCGGTCTGTACGGAAACCGGGGTCTTGCGGTCCAGCGCCGCCAGGCATTTTTCGATCAGCGCGCGGTCCAGAACCTTGTCTATCTTGTGTATCTGGTTTTGACAGCAGTACAGGGCCCGGCCGCCGGGAACATAATCAGGGCCTTCTTCCCGGTGAAGCAGCCGCGAAAGATCAAGGCCCGCGCTCTTGGCCTTTTCACTTTTTCGGGGAACAAGAAAATCGGAACGGCCCACAAGTTCATTAAAAGTCCTGAACCCGAGTTCCGCCATGATTTCCCTGGTCTCCCGGGCAAGGAATCTGAAAAAATTAACAAGATGTTCGCTTTTTCCCGCAAAGCGGCGGCGGAGTTCCGGGTCCTGGGTGGCAACTCCCATGGGGCAGGTATTTTCGTGGCACTTGCGCATCATCACGCAGCCCATAACAATGAGCGTGGCCGTACCAAAGCCGAATTCCTCGGCGCCCAGCATTCCGGCTATAACAATATCACGGCCTGTTTTGAGCTGGCCGTCGGTCATGAGCGTAACCCTGCCCCGGAGTCCGTTGCGCACCAGTACCTGATGGGTTTCCGAAAGGCCGATTTCCCAAGGCAGGCCCGTATGGCGTATGGAACTCTGGGGGCTTGCCCCGGTTCCGCCGTCATAACCCGAAATAAGAATATTGTCGGCATGGGCCTTGGCAACTCCGGCGGCGATTGTACCTACGCCGCTTTCCGATACCAGTTTGACGCTGACGCGGGCGGCGGGATTGGCGTTTTTAAGATCAAAGATAAGCTCAGCCAAATCTTCTATTGAATAAATATCATGATGAGGCGGCGGGCTTATCAGGGTTACGCCGGGCGTGGAATGCCTGGTCCTTCCTATGACCGCGTCAACCTTATGACCGGGGAGCTGGCCGCCCTCACCGGGCTTGGCGCCCTGGGCTATTTTAATTTGAAGCTCAACGGCGTTGGCAAGGTATTCGCTGGTTACGCCGAAACGGCCCGACGCCACCTGCTTGATGGCGCTTCGCGGCCAGGTTCCGTCATGCCGCACGGCAAAGCGATCGGGGTCCTCGCCGCCTTCGCCTGAGTTTGACCTGCCGTTGATGGAGTTCATCGCCACGGCTATGGTCTCGTGAGCTTCCCGCGAGATTGAACCAAAGGACATGGCCCCGGTGGTAAAGCGCTTCATGATTGCCTCAACGCTTTCCACTTCTTCAAGGGGAACGGGCCCTCGCGGGCCCTCTTTTGCCGAAGAAGGAACGGCAAAGTCCAAAAGGCCCCGTATCACATGGGGGCTCCGGTTGAGGGCGTTTGCGGCTTCGGTAAACTGCCTGAATTTTTCGTAATCACCTGAACGGGCCGCCCATTGCAGGAGGCGTATGGTATCGGGATTCCAGGCGTGCCTTTCGCCCTTTTTTCGCCAGCGGTACTGACCGTCTCCGGCAAGAAGATAATCACCGAAAAACTCTCCGGTACCGGCCGCTTCCGGGGACTCTTCCCAAAATTTTTTCGCCTCCCTGTACCGGGAAAGGGCTTCTTCTTCAAGACCCGCAAAACCAACGCCGCCTATGCGGCTCACGGTTCCCCTGAAACATTTTTCTATAACGTCCTCTCCAAGACCCACGGCTTCGAAAATCTGCGCGCCCCGGTAGGACCTGAGAGTGCTGGTCCCCATCTTGGACATAATTTTGAGTATGGCCTTTTGAAGCCCCTTGAGATAATTTTTCCGGGCATGGGCATAATCCCCCGCCCTAGCCGCGTCGCTGCCCCGGCAGATGGACGCTATGGCGGCAAGAGCGCCGTAGGGAAGGATAAGGTCGGCGCCGTAGCCGAAGAGCAGGGCGAAGTGCATGACTTCCCTGGGTTCGGCTGAATCGACGATGAGGGACGCGCCCATGCGTTTTCCGGCCCTGATAAGGCCGTGGTGAACCGCCCCAACAGCAAGCAGCGCGGGTATGGCGGCGCGGCCGCTTTCGGGATCAAGGGCCGCCCGGTCGGACAGCACCAGAATCGACGCGCCTTTATCAAGGGCTTTAAGGGAAGAAGCGGCCAGGCGGTCAAGGCCCGCCTCAAGCGCTGAGACCCCGCCCCGCTCCGTTCCCGCACCGGCGGCATCTGTATCAGCGGCGTCTGTATCAGCATTGGCGTATTCTTCGCCGGCGGCAAAAGTGGCGTCCAGGGTTTCAAAAACCATGGTCCTGTCCAGGGATACAAGACGCTCCAGGTCTTCTTCGGTGATGATGGGGTTGAGCACCTTGACGCGGCGGCAGTGCTTTTCCGTTTCGTCAAGAAGATTGGCCTGGGGACCGATAAAACTGGTCAGGGTCATCACCAGGTCCTCTCGTATTGAGTCTATGGGAGGATTGGTTACCTGGGCGAAAACCTGCTTGAAGTAGGCATAGACCCGCTGGCTTTTGTCGGAAAATATCGCCAGGGGCGTATCGGTCCCCATGGAACTGGTCGGCTCCTGTCCCGACGCGGCCATGGAAAGGAGCAGGGTGTCCCTGTCCTCCCTGGTATAGCCCAGGGCCCTTTCCATAAAAGAGACAGGCGCGCCGGGCCCGACGGACACAGCGGGGGCGGGCGTATCGGCGGCAGGCTCAAGGTCCTGGGTAAGACACAGGGTATTGCTCCGTACCCACTCGCCATAGGGCCGGCGTTTACAGATAGTCCCTTTTACCTCGTCATCGGGAATGATGCGGCCCTGTTCCAAATCAACAAGGAGGAGCTTGCCCGGAAGGAGCCGCCCCTTGCGGACCACGTCCCCTCCGGCAAAATCCTGAACCCCTGTCTCGGAAGCCATGACAATAAGATCGTCCCCCGTTACCGTATAACGGGAAGGTCTGAGGCCGTTCCGGTCAAGGGTCCCGCCCACATAACGGCCGTCGCAGAACACCAGGGCAGCGGGCCCGTCCCAGGGCTCCATCATGCAGGCGTGGTATTCATAGAATGCCTTGAGTTCAGGCGGTATGGGATTGCGGTCGTTCCACGATTCGGGAATGAGCATCATCAGGGCGTGGGGAAGACTGCGGCCCGCCATTACCAAGAGTTCCAGGGCATTGTCCAGGCTTGCCGAATCACTGGCCCCGCTTTCCAGCACGGGGAAAATTTCTTTCAGGTGCTTTCCGAAGCGGGGATGGGCAAAGAGGGCCTCCCGCGCGGCCATCCAGAAACGGTTTCCCTTGATGGTGTTTATCTCTCCGTTATGCGCAAGCATACGAAAGGGCTGGGCCAGGGGCCACGCGGGAAAGGTATTGGTCGAAAAACGGGAATGAACCAGGGCCACGGCGGTCTTTACAAGGGGATCGCCGAGTTCGGGATAGTAGCGCCTGAGCTGGCCGGACATGAGCATGCCCTTGTACACCACGGTACGGGAGGACAGCGAAGGGAAATAGCAGTCCCCCGCCTGGGCAAAAACGCTTTCTTCCCTGAGGGCTTTTTCAAATTTTTTGCGGAGCAGGTACAGGGCAAACTCCAGATCCGTAACCCCGCCGTCCCCAGCGGCCCCGGACGAAAAACCTTCCCCAGGAAGGACAAAAACCTGCCGTATCAAGGGTTCCGCCGAGGCGGCCATGACGCCGATGTCCTTTGAACAGGTAACAAGGTCCCGCCAGGACTGGACAGAAAGGCCAAGGGAGGCGGCAAGCTCCCCGAATCTGGCCTGAATCGCGGCGCGGAGTTCGTCAAGCGCTTTGGAAGAAGCGGCGTTTCCGTCATTTTTCCCCTTACCGGGAAGAAAGAGGAGCCCCGTCCCGTAGCTGCCGGGGTTTCCCAGGGCGGGATTTATCTTTTGGTAATATTCATGGGGAATCTGCATAAGAAGACCGGCGCCGTCGCCGGTTTTATTGTCCGCGCTTTCGGCGCCCCGGTGCTCCATTCTTTCCAGAACTTCGAGCCCCCGTTCAACTATGGTATGGGATTTTCTTCCTTTAATGTCCGCCGCAAACGCGATACCGCACGCGTCATGCTCAAAGGCCCTGTCGTATAAACCCCGGGGCTGATCACCCCCTTCGTACTGCTCACCCATGATGACTCCCCTAGATTCCCATAATAATACATATTTATACATGAAAATGAAAAAATATACAATCTCGGAACC
>JAISCK010000112.1 GCA_031265635.1 Spirochaetaceae bacterium | reverse complement strand
CTCATTATCAAGGGCGTGAACAAAGGGTAAATCTTTGCGTTCCAGGGGGCGTAAAAAAAGTTTCACTTTTTAAGTTTAGTGTACTTAAAAAAGAAATCAAGGCCCGTTTGCGCGGGAGGCTTCATTTTATCAATCGCAGCGTTAAAATATGCGGTATCGCCCATTGCATAAGTTTCGCGCTTTTGATAGTATGAAGGGTAAGAAACCTATGGAGTCAAAGAAATGGCGATTTTTAGCGTAGTTCTCCTTGTTTTTTTTGTGATTGTGGCGGTTCTGCTCATTTTGATAGTATTGGTACAGAACGAGGAAGGGAACAGCATAGGCGGAATCTTTGCCGGAGGCAGCGGTTCGGCTTTTGGCTCCCGGTCGGGCAATATACTTACCAGGACCACTTCGGTGCTGGGAGTCCTCTTTTTTATTATTGCCCTTGGCCTGGCCCTGATGCACCGGACCCCCGGCGGTTCCGGCGTAGAAGCCGCGGCCCGGCAGCAGATCGCGCCTGAGTCAGGCACGGACTGGTTCCTCAATGACGAGCCTCCTGGTGAGGACATCCCCGAAACCGGACTTCCCGCCGGGGCCGCGGAGTAGGTCCTTCATGCTCATCAGCAGCGTCTATAGGCCGGAATTCATCAAGGTCGGCCTGGAGGCGGAAAACAAGGATGAGGCCTTTGAGGAACTGGTGGATTATTTCTGCCAGATAACCGATAATAACGCCCGGGAAGAAATTCTTGATTCCGTGCGGGACCGGGAAGACAAGATGTCCACGGGCATCAAAAAAGGCATAGGCATACCCCACGGCAGGACAAACGCCGTGGATGATGTATACGGGGTATTGGGTATTTCCAAAAAGGGCGTTGACTATGACGCTCTGGACGGCGCACCGGTGTATATAATTTTTCTAATGCTGGCGCCGGTAAAAGACGAAGCCGAAAAGCACCTCGGCCTCTTAAAAAGGCTTGCCGAACTTTTGGAAGAACCTGAATTTTTTACCGGGCTGCTGGCGCAAAACGATGCGCAGTCGGCCTACGGAGTGATCAGACGCCATGAAGATATATTCATCGCGCTGAACTAAGGCGCGCCGCCGGGCGGGCGCACAAGGGAATTTTCCCGTTATGGAAGATCAGAAAATATTACAGCACCTGCTTGCGGTTGAGGAAAAGGCCGCGGGACTTGTCAACGATGCCCAGGCTGAGGCGGACAGGCGTATTGCCCAGGGCGACGCCGCTTTCCGCGCCGCTTATGAAGAGCGTATCGCCAAAGAATCCGGCGCGCTTGAGGAATTATACAAAAAGGAGACCGGGGCCGCGCGCCTCGAATACGAAAAACAAGTACAATCCTGCCGGGAGGAATTTGGCAGCCTCGCGGTAAACGGCGGTGCATTCGCCGGATTTCTCGAATCCTGCCTTTTTTTGAAACCGTAACATGCTATTCAGCGGCGGCGAGCGGGCGTATGTATACGCCAAAAGCCGCGGATTAATGGGAAAATCCTTTACGGGAAACCGTGTCCGCCTGCTCTGCCGTCTTACGCGGCTTTCCGAACTTGAAAGGCTTGTCTTTCCCGCCGCCGGCCGGGAGATGCCGGAACAGGAACTGCTTCCTGATCTTGAAAGGCGGATAAGCGCCCGGTCGATAAAGGCTATCCTGAAAATAGTCTCGTCTTTTTCAAAACCGCCCGGACTCCTTGTCGCCCTCATACGGAGCTACGAATACGCCGGCCTGAAAACCGCTCTCAGCGCCCTTGCCAACGGGGCGTCCGAAGCCGGCCCCCATACCGATATAAGCCCTTTTGGCAGAATCAAATTCGGCGCGTATCCAAAACTTTCCGCCATGCTCGGCGGTACGGTATTTGAATGGATAGGCGCCCTTGACAAAAACGCCCTCGCCGGAAAGGCGGGCATACTGCTCCAGATGCGGCTTGATTCCCAGTATTACGAAGAACTCTGGAAAGCCCTCATGGCGACGCCGAAAAAGGACCGGGGCGACGCCGAAAAAATTCTCGGCGCGGAAATTTCCCTTCGTAACGCCGTATGGGCCCTGCGGCTCAGGGTCTATTACGGATTTGAGGAAAAGGACATTGCCGCCGGCCTCATCCATATTGGCCCGTCCGGCGCGAAACGTGATTTTGCCGCCGAAGAAAGCCTTTCCCGCGCCCTTGCTTCCCGCGAGGCCTGGCGGAAATGGCGCTGGGAGGCCCTGCTCAATCCGGAAAAGCCCGGCGAGGCATGGCAGCCCGATCCCCGTTATGTGCAGAACGCGGCGGCGGCGTATCTGTACCGCATGGTCAGGCATTCTTTCAGGCGCGGCCTTTTTTCGGTCGGCACAAGCTGCTGCTGTATCAAGCTCAAGCAGATTGAAGAGGACCTCCTCACCAGCGTTGCCGAGGGTCTCCGTCTCGGCATCATGCCAAAGGATGTGCTTGCCATGCAGGGGGTCCTTGTATGATAAAACCCCGCAAGATGAAACAGCTTGAGCTTACCGTGCTTAAAAGCGACGCCGACGCGGTGCTGGAATGTCTGGGCCGCCGGGGCGTCATGCACTTTACCCCCGCTGAGGGGCACGGGCGGGAAGAGCCTGATGAGGCCGCGTCAGGCGAAATTCGCCGGGACCTTGAACTCATCAAGGGGCATCTTTCCTTCCTTGGCCTTGAGATACCTTCGGAACCCTATGAGTCAAGCCGCCTTCCCGGCGAGGCCGACAAAAAAAGCCTCGCGATGCTTTCGTCCCTCATTATTTCCCTCTCAAAGCGGGAAGAGGCCCTTGCCGGGGAAAAACGCGGCGTCCGCGAATCCCTTGAGGAAGCCCGTTCCTTTGCCAATCTCAACGCCCCTTTTTCAAGCCTTGACCAGCTTTCCTATCTTACGCTCCGTATAGGAAAGCTCGATCCGCCGGGGCAGGACGCGGTACAGGAAGCGCTGGGCGGCCGGGCGGCGCTGATTCCCCTCGGACAGGACAGGGTCATTGCCGCCGCGTCACGAAAGGGCCGTTTTGCCCTGGATTCGGAACTCAAAAAAGGGAATTTTATCCCCGTCGCCCTTCCCCCGGATTTCAAAGGCGTTCCCCCCGAACTGCTCTCCGGCCTTGAAAGGCGCGACGGAGAACTGGATCGGGCCCTTGTTCTTGTCGCCGAAGAAAAAAACACCTTCCGGGAAACACACGGCGGGGAACTCAGGCGGCTCTGCGCCTCGTATCTCATGGCCTCAATCACCGAAGACCTCAAGAGCGGCCTTCCGGCGAGCCGGAGCGTGTATATACTTTCGGGCTGGGTTCCCTCCGACCAGGTGAAGGCCCTGACCGGCGAACTGCTCGCGGTTTCCGGGGGAAGGGCCGCGGTCTATGCCTACGACCCGGATGAGCTGGAGGCCGTCAGGGAGGGGACGGAGAAGGTTCCCGTGTCCCTCAGCCACGGCGCCTTTGTGCGGGGCTTTGAACCCCTGGTGTTTTCCTA
>JAISCK010000107.1 GCA_031265635.1 Spirochaetaceae bacterium | reverse complement strand
CCTGACGGCAAGATTGCCCAGCGTTTAAGCTGGAGCCGGGGAAACGCGTATTTTTATGAGGTAGAAATCGAAAAGCTCGAAGCGGGCGGTCAATGGACGGCGGAGATGCAGGAACGCACCGAGGATATTGCCATTGAGGTTTCATTGGCCCCGGGGATGTACCGTTACCGGGTTCATTCCTACAATGTGCTGGGACGGATCGCCGCTTCGTCGGACTGGACCGGCATCCGGGTATTCGTCGCAAAAGCCCCGGCGGCGGAACGTTTTAGTCCCCTGTCTTTTCATGTTGACAGCAACCTCGAGGAATTCACCCTGGTGGTAAGCGGAGCGGATCTGGTTGAGGAAGCCCAGGTTTACCTCGCCGCAAAAAACGGGGACACAAAGCCCGTTGCTCCCCTCTCGGTAAGCTACCGCCCGGACGAGCGCGAACTGGCGGCGGTGTTTAGCGGGCTAAACCTTGCCCTGGGCCTCTACGATATAGTGATCACCAACCCCGGGGGGATAAGCCAGACAATTCCGGGCTTTGCCGTGGACTTTACCCGGAAGGTCGATCTCAACGTATCGGCGGGCTACGCGCCCTTCGTGCCCCGTGGCGGCTATTTGTTCGAGCGCTACGACAGTGACGTTTATCCGCTGGGCTTTTACGGCAGGGTAAACGTTATTCCGTTCAAGAAGTTCTGGGGAAGCCTGGGGGCGGAGACCTCCGTTTTTTGGAATAACCTTGAAACCGCCGGCGTTACGGGCGCCGGAGAGGGATACACGCTTACCGGCCAGATCTTGCAGATCAACCTGGACGGGGTCTACCAGAAGTGGTTTAACCGCTGGACCATGGCGCTGCTGTTCCGGGCGGGTTTCGGGTTTACCGGTGTGTACAACATTGGTTTTGGACATGAAAACGCCGCCGATTCGAAAGGAGAGGGTACCCTGTTATTCACCGTCAACGGAGGGGTCTCGTTTTACTGGCTTCTGTGGCGGGAACTTTTTGTGGAAACGGGAATCGACTACGCCCGGTGTTTTTCTTCCCAAAGTCCCGCGCCGGGATTTTTACGGGCCACGGCAGGGCTAGGCTGGAAGTTCTGACGGGTTAAAACGCCCGGCTTTGGCAGATGGATAC
The DNA here is from genome assembly GCA_031265635.1 of Spirochaetaceae bacterium. Lineage (GTDB taxonomy): Bacteria > Spirochaetota > Spirochaetia > Treponematales > Breznakiellaceae > JAIRTD01. The sequence goes on along the minus strand of JAISCK010000107.1, from coordinate 17,106 downwards.
AGCGCTGCCCGGCGGGCCGCAGTGGACACAAAAACGGATTCCCGGTATACTTACTGGTATGCGGAGTGTAATTTTCGTCCGTATCTTCGCGGCGCTGGGCATACTGATGGCCCTTGTTATGGGTGTGGGTCTGGGCCTGGGTCTGGCCGGAACGGAGAATATCAAAATCCTTGAAAACTTCGTTGACTTTGCCCCGGCGCTCCCTACCAAAATTGTCGATATGAACGGTACGGTAATTACCGAATTCACCGGGGAAGAGAAGCGGGAGCTTGTTCCTTTAAGCGAACTGCCCAAACACCTTGTCCACGCGGTGCTTGCCCGGGAGGACCCGAATTTCTACAATCACCGGGGGTTCAGCGTCCGGGGTATAGCGCGGGCCGCTTACGGCAGGCTCAGGGGCAGGAACCTGGGCGGGGGGTCTACCATAACCCAGCAGGTGGCGGGTACCCTGTACACCGACCGTACCGAAATGAGGCTGAGCCGGAAAATCAGGGAGCTCTGGTGGGCTCTCCAGATGGAAAGGCGGTATACCAAAAACGAAATCCTCGAAATCTACCTTAACTATATGATAATGGGGCCGGGGACCTATGGGGTAGAAGCGGCGAGCAAGTACTTTTTCGGCCACAGCGCCAGGGAGATAAGCCTGGCCGAGGCGGCTATTCTGGTGATACAGCTTTCCAGTCCTTCGCGGTACAATCCGCTGGACAATCCCAATGACGCGATGGACCGCCAGAGATCGGTCCTGACCCGCATGATTGAGATGGGCTATACGACCAGGGAAGAAGCGGAAGAGTCTTTCAACCTGTACTGGGACAATTACGACTATACCCGCGAATCAACTTCCGCGTATTACAACCGCCAGGACAGCGCCCCGTGGTTCAGCGAATATGTGCGCCGCGAACTGGATACCATGATGTACGGCGCCATGGACTATTACCGCGACGGCTATACGGTAATTACCACTCTGGATCTCCGTTACCAGCAGGCCGCGGAAAAATACATGGCCGACGGCCTCAAGCGGGCCAATGAGGAATTTACCCGGTCAAGGAGTTCCCGGCTTACCCAGGCCGAGCGCACCTATATTCCCGTGGTGGACCTTCTTTCCCTGTATTTTGACCTTGGTTCCATACACGCTACTTCGGATGCCCAGAACGAACAAAAGGCTTATTCCCGGTTTACCAGGACCATCAATCCGGTGGTTGATATGGCGTCGCTGCTCTTCGGCATCCAGGACCTCAAGACTTTAAGCGGCGCGGCTTTTGCCAGGCTCAGGGACAGCGCCGAAAAGAACACGGTTGAAGGGGCCCTTATCGCCATAGAAAACGAGACGGGCTATATCAAGGCCCTTATCGGCGGTTCCCAGTTCAGCCAGTCCAACCAGCTTATCAGGGCGACCCAGGGTTCCATACAGCCGGGGAGCACCTTTAAGCCCCTGTATTATTCGGCGGCCATTGATTCGCGGGAATTTACCGCAGGCACGCTTATTTACGATGTGCCCATGGTTTTCTATAACGAAAACGGCACGCCCTATGTTCCCCAGAATTTCCGGGGTGAATGGAAGGGCCAGGTGCTGCTCTGGGAGGCTCTGGCAAATTCAATGAACGTGCCGTCGCTCAGGGTGCTGGACGGCATAGGTTTTTCCAGGGCCATAGACAGGGCGGCGCTGCTTTTGGGCATCACCGATCCTGAGGCTGTCAGGCAGACTTTCCCCAGGGTGTATCCCCTGGGGCTTGGCATCATTTCGGTGTCCCCCCTGAGGATGGCCAAGGCTTTTGCCACCTTTGCCAACGAGGGCAGGGAAGTTACCCCCATAGCGGTCAGGGCGGTTGAGGACCGGAACGGCAGGGTGGTGCTTGATCCTGAGCGGGAACTCCGCGTGGCCCAGCGGCAGAAGGGCGAGGGGCTGCAGATCATCAGTCCCCAAAACGCCTACATCATGACCAGCATACTGCGGAGAACCGTTGAGTCGGGGACCCTTGCGTCGTCCGCGGGCTGGGGCGCCAAATTCACGTTCCGGGACGAGCGGGGAAACAGGTTCAGGATGCCCGCGGCGGGCAAGACCGGGACGCCCCAGAACTGGTCCGACGCGTGGACCATAGGGTATACGCCCTATTATACCACGGCGGTGTGGTTCGGCTTTGACCGGCCGGGAAATTCCCTGGGCGTCAACCTTACCGGCGCGACCCTTGCCGGTCCCGTGTGGGCCGACTTTATGCGGGACATACACCAGGGGCTTCCTCCCCGGGATTTTGTCCGCCCCGCCACCGGGCTCATAGACGCCAAGGTCTGTACCAGAACCGGCCTTTTGTGGACTCCCGGCTGTCCGGGGGAGATTACCCTCCCCTTCCTCGAAGGGACCCAGCCCAGGCAGCAATGCGACGAACACCAGAATTCGGGTTCAGGCGGCCGCCCGTCGTTGCGGCCTGTGCCCTTTGACACCATGTCCATAAACATCGAGAACGAGCTTGAACAGATCAAGAAGGTCGAACTTGACCTTGACGCGCTTCCGGTACGGCCTGATCCGGAAAACTCAAGGGACCAGAACCGGAATCCGAACCAGGGGGCGCTTGATTCCACAGCGGAAGACCGGAGGAGCCGGAATTACGGCATAGAGCTTCCCGACTATAATCCCCTCCTGGAGTAAACGCGGGTGCGGAACAGGCAGGTCTCATTATCCCTATGAAGAAAATCATTCACGCGCTGCAATATTCTATAGAACGGGTATTCTCAAAAATGGACCTCGGCATGAGGGCCAAACTGATTATCATATTCGTCATCATAAAGGTCATACCGCTTTTGCTGCTCACCTTTATGGCATGGCGCCAGGCGGTCCATCTGGGCGATGAATTAAACCGCCGCACCCAGGAACTCACCGTTACGGCAAACAAGGCCCTGGCCGAGACGGGGAACATGGCGGTAGAGGACTCTGTTAAAGCCCTCAACAACTCCGCCACGGAACAGATTGAAAGGACCAGCACCGACACGGCAAGGCGGGTGGCGGATTTTCTTTACGACAGGGACAGGGATATACTTTATGCCGCCGCTCTTGAGCCGGACGAAGATGCCTACAGGCGTTTTCTCACCTACAAGACAGGCGCCCTCATTAAAAAGCGGGAATGGGTTCTTGCCGGTGACGGAAAATCCTGGGTTCCCGTGGAACCCCTTCCCACGGGAGGCTATTCCCCTTCGACCAATCCCGAAAATGACACCAACTACCATAATCTTCCCCAAATACTCTGGGAAACCGAAGAGCGGCCCCTGTACCTTGAGATGACCTATGTGGACCTCAACGGGAACGAGCGTATCAAAATAACCACTTCAAACCAGATGAGCGCCGTCAAAAAAAACGTCGCCTCAAGGCTCAACACCTATGTAAAAGCCGAAACCTATTTTGCCGATCTTAAAAACCTCAGGCCCGGCGAGATATATGTCTCCGAGGTCATAGGCGCTTATGTGCGTTCCCGGCTTATCGGCATGTACACCCCGGAAAACGCCGGAGAGCGGGGCCTTGAGTTTGCCCCGGAAGAAGAAGCCTATGCCGGAAGGGAAAACCCCAACGGCAGGCGTTTTAAGGGCATCATACGCTGGGCCGCTCCGGTGGTGCGGAACGGCGCTGTAGCCGGCTATGTTACCCTGGCCCTGGACCATGACCACATCATGGAATTTACCGACCACATAACGCCCATGAACGAGCGTTATGTGGAAATGCCCAGCGCCTATGAGGGAAACTACGCCTTTATATGGGATTACAAGTGCAGGAGCATCTGCCATCCCCGGCATCATTCCATAGTGGGCTATAACCCCGAAACCGGGGAGCCCGAGATTCCCTGGCTCGAAGAAGACATCTATAAAGAATGGCAGGCTTCGGGCCTCCCCTATGTTGAATTTATCAAGGATACGCCTGTTTTCGAGGGCCAGTCGCGGAACAAGAGACCGGCGCCCGAGCTTACCGCCGCGGGCCTTGTGGGTCTTGACGGCCGTTATCTGAATAACGCCCCCCAGTGCATAGGCTGGTTTGACCTTACCAAAGAAGGCGGCTCAGGCTCCTTCCTTATATTGTGGAGCGGTATCTGGAAACCCAATACCGCGGCTACCATCCCCTACTACACCGGCCGTTACGGGACAAGCAAACGGGGCTTCGGCTTTGTGGCCATAGGCGCGGGGCTTGAGGATTTCCAGAGGCCGGCGCGGCAGACCGAGGCGGCCCTCAACAGCCTCATAACCAATACCGACGAGGACCTTTCAAAAGCGGCCGATGACACCCGCAGGGCCATCACGTCGAATCTCATTAATACGACGCTCAGGCTTGTCGTTTCAGCCGGGCTCATGATACTCCTCGTGGTGCTTATCGCCATCTGGATGGCTTCGGTATTTACGGAGAGCATCACCAACCTTATCCGGGGCATTTCCCGTTTCCGGTCGGGCGAGCGGCTCTTCCGCTTTAACGCCGGAATCAAAGACGAGATAGGAACCCTCGCCGATTCCTTTGACGAAATGGCCGACAGCCTTGTGGAAAGCGACCGGGGCCCGCTGATAATCACCGATATGGACGGCCTGGTGATCTATGCCAACGAGATGGCCCTTGAGGCCATCAACAAGGACCTCTCCTCCATTCTGGGCGCCCATTACGGCGAAGTCAGCATCTATCCCCCTGATTCGGAATACGATCCCGTCTACGCGCTCAGGGAAGGGCGGGAGCCTAAAATATTCTACCTGGAAAGCCAGAAGCGCCATTTTAAGGGCGCGGCGACCTACCTTACCAGCAAGGACGGAAAAAATATCGGGTATATTATCACCTCTTCCGATGTTACCGAAATCATTGAGCAGCAGAAAAAAACCGCCGAACAGAAAACCCTGCTGGATACCGTCTTCGCCTCATCACCGGACCTGATCTGGTACCAGGACCCCCTGGGCAGGTTCCTGGCGGCCAATCCCCGTTACGCGGCATTCGCCGGCGTCAGCCCGCTTGAAATCGCGGGCAGAAACTCGGAAGAAATCATTCCCCCGGACTATCTTGGGGCCTTTACGAAAAGCAGGAAGAAGGCCGTAGAATCAAAGCAGTCCTTATATATTGAAGAGAACCTTAGATTCGCCGACGGTCATGAGGAAGTTCTGGATACGGTCATCGCCCCCATCTTCGGCGCCGACGGCGGCCTGATGGGCATTCTGGGCTACGGGCGGGATGTAAGCGCCAGGGACGCCATCGAAAAAAAACTCCGCAGCACCCAGCTTGAACTCGAAAAGGCCGTACTTGACGCAAACCAGGCCAATGCCCACAAGGGAGATTTCCTTGCCCGCATGAGCCACGAAATCAGAACGCCCATGAACGCCATCATAGGCATGACCGGCATAGTGCGGAAAAAACTTTCCGATCCGCTCTTTAACCTGGAACAGATTCAGGCTGATGTACACCAGATCGAGATTTCTTCACAGCACCTCCTGGGCCTTCTCAACGACATACTGGATATTTCCAAAATTGAAGCGGGAAAAATCGAAATAAGCGAAGAAGCGGTGGATTTCTTCAAACTTGCCGATACGGTAGCCGCCATCATAAGGCCCCGCTGCGGCGAAAAGAACATTCTCTTTAACACCCGTTTCAACCTTACGCCGCCGGCCCTGTATGTCTGCGATTCGCTGCGGCTCAGGCAGGTGCTGATAAACCTCCTGGGCAACGCGGTAAAGTTTACCCCCGAACACGGAACCATTGACTTTACCATCGCCGAAAAGGAAAAAGCGGGGAACAAAACCATACTCTGTTTTTCAGTCAGGGATACGGGCATAGGCATACCCGAAGCGGCCCTTTCGACCCTCTTCCTCCCCTTTGAACAGGCAAACAGCCAGATATTCAAACGTTACGGCGGAACGGGCCTCGGCCTTGCCATATCGCGGAGCATAGTCCAGCTTTTCGGTGGGGACATTGTTGTCAGCACAAAGGAAGGCGAAGGAAGCCTTTTCAGCTTTGAGCTGGCCCTTGCCTCAGTATCCGCCGGAGAAGAGGAAAACCTCGCCGCAGAGGACGCCGCGGGCAAACTTTCAGGCAGGCGGGCCCTGCTTGTTGACGACGTATCCATAAACCGCGTCATCGCCATGAACCTTCTTGAACATACCGGCATGGCCATTGACGAAGCCGACGACGGCGTCACCGCGGTAAAAATGTTCGCCGGGTCCGGGCCCGGAACCTACGACATAATCTACATGGACGTGCAGATGCCCAACATGAGCGGCTATGAGGCGTCCAGGGCCATACGGGCCCTGGAAAGAAGCGACGCGAAGACCGTACCCATAGTGGCGGTTACCGCCAACGCCTTTAAGGATGATATAGAAAAAGCCATACAGGAAGGCATGAACGCCCACCTTGCCAAACCCATGGACGCCGGCAAACTCATCGATGTAACGCTCCGGCTGCTGGGGCTGCGTTAGGAGCCGTCGCGCGTAAACCGCCGCCTCATTCGGGACATACCGACAGGTCTTCCTTCTTCGTTGTCAGAACCGCGAAGGTACTGGTATTGTTGACGCCCGCCTCGGTACGCATCCTTGTGATAATCGCTTCCATGCTCTTTATTGATTTGGTAACAATCTTGAGCATGTATTCATATTGGCCGGTTATTCTGTGACATTCAAGAATGTCGGGACATGCTTCAACAAATTTGGTAAAGGCGCCGTCATTGGATACGCAATGGTCGTTGAGCTGTACCAGGCAAAAGCAGACACAGTCCTTCCCGAACTTTTCAGGATTCAAAATAGTTGAATAGGATTTGACATAGCCGCAGTTTTCCAGTTTTTGCAGGCGGGTACGGACGGCCGGGGTTGAAAGAAAAATAGTCTCACTGAGTTCGGTCAAGGTGGTCCGGGCGTTTTTTGCGAGAGCTATCAATATCTTTTTATCTATATCATCCATGCGCCACATCCTAATGCTATTCTAGCATAATTTCATAAATTTTGAAGGGATTTGAAAAAAAATCAGGAAAAAGCGTTTATGGCAAATCGATTATAAATTTAAAGTTTTCTCCTGTTTCAGCTTTATTATTTGTGTTTTTATTTTTTTTTGTATACACTCTCCCCAGGTACACCGCAATAATAGTATCTCTGGAACTCAGGGCTGCTGGTTCAAAATTGAACATTTTGAAGCCTATAGGGATTCTGGACTATTTTGGTTGTATGGAGAAGAAAAGATGATTGTCGGATTGGTAAAGGAGATAAAAAACCAGGAATCGCGGGTTGGTTTGACTCCAAGCGGGACAGCGGCTTATGTGGCGGCCGGGCATAAGGTTTTAATAGAAACCCATGCCGGGGAAGGCTCCGGTTTTGCCGATGGTGAATATCAGAGCGCAGGAGGGCAGATACTGCCCTCAGCCGGGGATGTCTGGGATGCGGCGCAGATGATTGTAAAGGTCAAGGAACCTGTTGAATCAGAGTACGCGTATCTAAAGGAAAATCAGATCGTTTATACATACCTGCATCTGGCCGCGGACAAACCCCTTACGGATGCCCTGCTCAAGGCTAAAACCCAGGCGCTCGCGTATGAAACCATCACGGACGCCTCAGGCGCCCTGCCCTGCCTTGCTCCCATGAGTACCATCGCCGGCAGGATGGCCGTGGCCGAAGGGGCAAAATACCTTGAAACCACCTTTGGCGGCAGGGGCGTACTCCTGGCAGGCGTGCCGGGAGTGGAACAGGGCAAGGTGGTTATCATCGGCGCGGGAACTGTCGGCATGGAGGCCTGTAAAATCGCCGTGGGCCTCGGCGCCCAGGTTACTATCATCGATATTAACCTGAAACGCCTGGCCTATCTTGACGACATATTCGGCAATAAAATTCAAACCCTGTACAGTACTCCCGCCAATATCAGGGCGGCCATATCCGAAGCCGATATTGTGGTAGGCGCGGTATTGATACCGGGCAAGAAGGCGCCCCATCTGGTAGAAAAGGCGGATCTTGCGTTTATGAAAAAGGGGAGCGTACTGGTCGATGTGGCCGTGGATCAGGGCGGCTGCTTTGAGACGACCAGGGCCACGACCCACCAGGAGCCGACTTTTATTGACAGCGGCATTGTACACTACTGTGTGGCCAATATGCCCGGAGCGGTGGCGAGAACCGCAACCCTGGCCTTGACCAATACTACCCTGACGCCGGGGCTGAAGATCGCTTCCCGGGGCATAGCCGGGGCGGTCAGGACAGACGAACATCTGAGAAACGGGCTCAATACCTGTAACGGTTACTGCACTTACAAGGGAGTGGCGGAAACCTTTGGCATTCCGTATGTTTCCGCATTGGAGGCGGTATAATTATGGCGAATGATGAACGCGTTATCGCAATGAAGGTCATGTCCGCGAAAATACGGATAGAAACGATTTGCCAAATGACCGAAATCGGGTTTGGGCATATTGGCGGAAGCATGTCCATAGCGGACGTGCTTGGCGTACTCTACGGCGGCGTTATGCGGATTGAACCGAAAAACCCCGGCTGGAAAGACAGGGACTATCTGGTCTGCTCAAAAGGACACGCCGGTCCCGCTATTTATTCGGCCCTTGCGCTGAAAGGCTATTTTCCCATGGATTGGCTTAAAACCCTTAACAAACCCCAGACCAATCTTCCCAGCCACTGCGACCGGCTCAGGACGCCGGGTATTGATATGACCACCGGTTCTCTTGGGCAGGGTTTGTCCGCCGCGGCGGGTATAGCCCTGGGCAACCGCATTGATAACAGGGACAACTATACCTACGCGATTATGGGCGACGGGGAATGTGAGGAAGGCCAGATTTGGGAAGCGGCCATGACCGCGGGTCATTACAAACTTTCTAATCTGATAGCTTTTGTTGATTATAACGGCATACAGATTGACGGGCCTGTGGAGATGGTAAATAACATCACCAATTTTGCGGAACGCTTCGGCGCCTTCCGCTGGCATACCCAGGAAGTTGACGGCCATGATGTCGCCGCTATTGACGAAGCCGTCACCAAGGCGAAGGCCGTAAAGGATAAACCGTCTGTTATTGTACTCAAAACAGTAAAGGGACAGGGCTGCGCCTATGTGGTTTCCATGTCCTATAACCATCACATTCCCATGCCGAAAGACAAGCTGGAAGAATCACTGCGTATTCTGGAAGCGGAAATCAAATCCTATACCGACAGGTAAGGAAAGGGGTATATACTATGGCGTTTACGGTCGTTTATGACGGCAGTTATGATGAACTGCAGCATAAAAATTATTATGCCGCGGCCCTGAAAGACCTGCTGGAGAAAAATCCGCAGGTAGTAGTGGGTGAGGCGGATATTGGACTGGGACTTTTTGGTCCCGATTACTACGAATTAAGAAAAAAATACGGCGACAGATTCTTTGATGTGGGCATTCAGGAGGCGAATTTGGCCGGAGTCGCGGCGGGGCTTTCCGTAACCGGAAAAATTCCCTATATTCATTCCTTTTCGCCCTTTATGAGCCGCCGGGTTTATGATACTGTTTTTATTTCCCTGGCCTATGCCAAACTGAACGCCCGGCTTTACGGAAGCGATCCCGGCATAGTCGCGGCCTATAACGGCGGAACCCATATGTCCTTTGAGGATGTGGGTATAATGCGGGGCATTCCCGGCATTACCATTATTGACATAAGCGACGGCGTTATGCTGGACTTTGTCCTGCGGGACAGCGCGGAAAAATACGGGCTTTTCTATATCAGGGGCGGGAGGGGTTTTACGTCCGTAAAGATTTACGGGTCCGGTTCCACCTTTACCTATGGCAAGGCCAATCTGCTGCGGGAAGGCAGTGATGTTACCATTATCGCCAGCGGTATCATGGTCGAAAAGGCCCTGCATGCGGCGGAACAGTTAAAAGCCGGCGGTATTTCCGCGCGGGTGGTTGATATATTTACCATCAAGCCCCTTGACGAGGACTATATCCTGAAATGCGCGGAAGAAACAAAGGCAATCGTGGTAGCTGAAAACCACAGGACAGCGACCGGCCTGTCCGCCGCGGTAGCCGGTGTGATAGCCCGGGAAGGGATAGGCATACCCTTTGCCACTGTCGGGGTGGGTGATGAATTTGGCCAGGTTGGCTGCGAAAAAGATCTCGCGGCCTATTATAAGCTGACGATGGAAGAAATTGCCGCTAAGGCGCAGTTTGTTGCCGGCAAAAAAAAGACACAGTGATGTCTGGAGGAGAGGAAATGGAGACTTACAAGTATTCAAAAGGTCCCGCGCTGATGGCCAGGGCGGAAAAGGTGATTCCCAAGGGTATCTACGGGCATCTGGGAGCAACGTATTTAATTCCCAATGAAGCCTATCCCCTGTTTTCCGAGCGTACCCAGGGAGCCTATTTCTGGGATGTAGACGGGAATAAGTTTCTGGACTATATGTGCGGTTTCGGGCCGAACATTTTAGGGTATAATGACCCTGATGTAGACGCCGCTGTTATGGAACAGATGAAAAAGGAAAACTGTTCTACCAAGCCGACGGAAAAGCTGATCGAATTGGCGGAGCTGATGGTGGATACCGTAGACATGGCGGACTGGGCTATGTTCTGTAAAAACGGCGGGGATGTAACCAGCCTTGCCCTGCTCATTGCCCGGGCAGCGACGGGGCGCAGGAAGGTAATACTCGTCAAGGGCAGTTATCACGGTGTGAGCCCCTGGATGCAGTCGCCGGGACCCGGACATGGAGGCATAGGGCCTGAGGACCTTACGGATAATATCTATGTAGACTGGAATAACGCCGATCAGGTTGAACAGGCCATCCGTGACAATCCGGGCCAGATCGCGTGTTTTATGTCCACCCCCTATTGGCATCCGGTGAGCGTGGATAATCAAATGCCCGCCGATGGCTACTGGCAGAAAATCCGCAATCTCTGTACCAGCAACGGTATTGTTTTGACCATTGACGATGTCCGCTGCGGCTTCCGCATGGATGCTGCCGGTTCCGACAAATACTTTGGCTTTAAGGCGGATCTCATGTGCTTTTGCAAGTCCCTGGCAAACGGCTGGACTATTTCGGCCCTCTGCGGGGCGGACGCGCTCAAAGACGCGGCAAAGTCGGTATTCTATACCGGAAGCTATTGGCTGGCCGCCGTACCCTTTGCCGCGGCAACGGCCTGCATCAGCAAGATCAAGCGGGTAAACGCCGTTCAGCACATGAAAGGCATAGGGGAAAAATTTACCAAGGGACTTGTTGAGGTGGCAAAATCGCACGGGCATAAACTTGTCGCATCGGGACACCCTTCAATGTTCTTTATTCGGCATGTTATGGAGGATCAGCAGACGGCCCTGCCGTTCCACAGAGCCTTTATCGCCGAATGTGTCAAACGGGGCGTGTATTTGACCTCCTTTCATAACATGTTTACCTGTTATGCGATGACCGACAAGGATGTGGAATTCTCGCTGGCGGTAGCCGATGAGGCATACCGGGAACTGGCGAAAAATTTCAAGGTGAATTGACCCCATTTCAAAACTCGTCTAGATTTGAATCCGCGGCCGCGATTGCGGCCGCATTAAACGCAATCTATTATGGGGGTATGTACTATGGCAACGAAAGAAGAAGTATATAACAAAGTAAGTTTTGCGCCCGACGCAAAACTGCCTTGGTGGGACCGAATCCGGTATTGCGCCGGTTCCGCATGCGGCGCCAATATTCCGTGGATCGCCTTTGGGTACTATTTGATGTACTTTTACACCAATGTGCTGGCCCTTAATCCGGTTATTGCGGGAACCATCATGCTGGGCGCCCGGATCTGGGACTGCATTACCGACATGATCATGGGCTGGGCGGTAGACCATTTCAACCTTAAATGGGGAAAGTACCGTTCCTGGATTCTTATTTCTTTAATACCTAACGTCCTGCTTTTTATTGGAGTGTTTACCGTTATTCCCGGTTTAAGCGATACCGCAAAAATAGTCTGGGCTGTTATTACCTACGGCAACTATGGCGCTATAGCGGCAACCCTCTGCTATATTCCAATGTCGGCCCAGATCATGAACATTACCAAAAACGTAGAAGAACGGTCTACCCTGGTGGGGATTAAACAGGTCTTCTCCAACGGGGGACGCATCATTGTATCCGCGGCTATTCTTCCCATGGCCAAAATTTTCAGCGGGTTTTCTCCCAATGCGGATGTGGCGGATGCTACCGTTCTTGCCCCCGGATTCTTCTGGATGGCGGTGGTTCTTGCGGGACTGATTGTCGTCTTGCTTTACGGGGTTATCGCGGCAACCAAAAAATATGAACTGAACGCCGACGGGAGCTACCGGGAACATCTGCGGGTTTCTCCCAATGTTAAAAAAGACCCCCTCCTGGAACAGATTAAAAATGTCCTGACCAACCGGCCCGCGGTTATTCTGGTGGCCGGCATCTTTATTCAATATATTATGGACGCGGTAAAAAGCGGCATGGTAGTGTATATCTTTAATGAATACTTTAATGTGGATAGTTTTTTCCCCACCATTATGCTCTTCAATACCGGCATGATGGTTGTGGGGGCCTTATTGCTCAAACCGTCCATCCATTTTGTAAAGGATTCCAACCGGGCTTTCTGCCTGACCATGCTGCTGCATTTTGCCGTAACCGCCCTGTTCTATTTTATCTGCCTGGGATTAGGTCCCGAGGATGGCGCGGCGTCCATCAAATTCGGCCTTTTATTTGTCCTTTTTTGCCTCAGCGGGCTTTTTATGGGCAGCCATCTGGCCTACATGGGGGTTATGCTTCCTAACTGCGTGGAATACGGCGCATGGAAAAATAAAAAATACCAGCCCGGTATGATTTATTCTTTTGACGCGATAAGCCTTACCTTTGGCGGCGCCCTGGGCGCCCAGTTCCTGGGTATTCTGCTCAACAATTCAGGGTATATAGCCAATCAGGTTCAGAGCCCCGCCGCCCTGAAAAACATTCTTTTTATTGCTTTTATGATTCCGGCTATCCTCATTCTGGCCCAGATGGTTATCCAGCTTTTCTTTGGCATCACCGACAAGCAGTGCAACCAGTATGCCGTGGAAAATCAGGCCCGCCTTAAAGCGGAAAGCGAAGGCTGACCCGGGCGGAGTTTGAAGATTTTTGCATAGTTGAGCTTGTTCCAGGTTTTGGAACAAGCTCTGTTATATTTTAACGCAATCCATTTTAAGCAATTCATATATAATCCAGGGAGAAAAATTTTGTCGTATCATGCTCTTTTTACGTCCGCTTCCATCGGTTCTTTGCGGCTCCGGAACCGTATCATCATGCCGGCGATGGCTACCCGTATGGCCGAACCGGATTACACCATAGGCGAGCGTCTGCGGGAATATCACGCGCTCAGGGCGAAGAACGGCTGCGCCATGAATATTACCGAATTTGTAGCGGTACACGAGACATCCCACTTTGACTGTACTCCGGCCCTGTATGATGACAAATTTATACCGGGCTTCCGTACACTTGCCGGGGAAATACACAAATACGGAGGCAGGCTCTGTCCCCAGCTTTGGCACGCGGGCCGCCAGACCACCAGGGAACAGTCGGGTTTTGATCCTGTGGCTCCCAGCGCGATAGCCCTTGGCCCGCTATGGCCTGTTCCCAGGGAACTTTCGGAAGAAGAGATACTTGAACTGGTCGAATCCTTTGGCGCCGCGGCGGCCAGGGCCCAGGAAGCGGGAGCCGACGCGGTGGAGATTCACGGCGCCCACGGTTATCTGGTCGGGCAGTTCGTGAGCGGCTGGTCAAACCACCGCCGTGATACATACGGGGGATCTCTTGAAAACCGGGCCCGCTTTGCCCTGGAAATCATCAGGGCGGTTCGTGTCCGGGTGGGAAAGGATTTCCCCATTATTTACCGTATGAGCGCCGAAGAACGGGTCGGCTCTCCCGACGCCATGACCACCCCTCAGGCGGTGGAACTTGCCAAATTGATCGAAGCCGGGGGCGTGGACGCCCTGCATGTTTCAATAGGCAGCTATGGCGATATGTGGGATATGATACCGCCGATTCAGCACAGGCCGGGTTTTAATGTACACAACGCGGCGGCGGTTAAGGCCGCCGTAAAACTTCCGGTTATTGCCGTGGGACGCATTAACTCCCCGGAACTGGCCGACAGCATCATTGACGGGGGAAAGGCGGATTTTGTCTCCATAGGCCGGGCCCAGCTCGCCGATCCTGAATTTATCAGGAAGGCTCAGGAAGGCCGGGCCGAGGATATTGTTAAATGTATAGGCTGTAATCAGGGGTGCATCGGGCGTTACGGCAAATCACCTAACGGGGTACATTTGACCTGCATGGTAAATCCCCGCTGCGGCCATGAATTTTTATACCGCGAAAAACCGGCGGCGGTTTCAAAAAAAATTGTGATTGCCGGAGGAGGCATCGCGGGACTCAGCGCCGCCCGCATACTCAAGCGGCGGGGCCACAGGGCGGTACTCTATGAGGCCCGGCCCGGCTGCGGCGGCGAATTTCTTCTGGCGGGGATTCCGCCGGGGAAACGCGAAATCGCTGACGCGGTGAACAGGATGATCAAACAGGCCGCTCTGGAAGGGGTGCCGGTGCATACGGGAAGCCCGGTCAACGAAGACCTTCTGGAAAAAGAAAAACCCGACGTTCTTGTGGTGGCCACCGGAGCGGCTCCTGTCATCCCCGGAATACCCGGCATTGAACAGGCGGTGCTTGCCAGGGATGTACTCACCGAAGAGGTACGGGTAGGCAGGCGAGTAGCGGTTATCGGAGGAGGACTCGTGGGATGTGAGACCGCCGAATATCTGACCAGTTTGGGTAAAGATGTTTTTATTGTAGAAATGCTGGACAAACTGGCGCCCAAGGCGGACAGTTACAAGCAGCATTATCTTGGCGAATATATCAAAAAATATGCCATACCGGTTTATCTGGAAACAAAATGCACCGCCATCAAACTTGACAATGCCGGCACGGGAAGCATTACCATCCGGGACAAGGACGGAAAGGAAAGCCATATCCCGGCGGATACGGTAGTGCTGGCAGCGGGGTATCGTCCCCAGGCTGAACTCGCGCCGCTTGCCCGGATCAGAAATATCCCCTGTTTTGTAATCGGCGACGCCAGGGAACCCCGCCTTGCCATTGACGCGATCAAAGAAGCCTATGATTGCGCGCAGGAGATTGAGTAAGGTCTGGCGCATAACAGGCTAACGCTTGAGATGCGTCAGATCCTACCGGCCGCTCTTCTTTTCAAAATGGGAAAATTCCATGGTGAAGGTGGCGCGGCCCTGGCTTACCGAGCGGAGGGCGGTCATGAAGCCGAACATTCTGGCCATGGGGGCCTGGGCCCTGACTTCGTCGGATGAGGTCTTGGATTCCATATTGGATACCTGGCCTCCCCTCTGGGTAATCAGGCTGATTACGTCGCCGACAAATTCCTTGGGCGAGATGAGGGTTACGGCCATGATGGGTTCGAGGAGTACCGGATCGGCGTTACGGCAGGCTTCATCAAAGCCCATGCTGGCGCAGGCTTCAAAGGCAAACTCGGTGCCGGTAAGTTCTGAATACTTTATGGCGCTGAGGGTTACTCCCGTGTCAATGCAGGGATACCCGAGGGCTATGCCGGAAGCAAGGGCGCCTGAAATGCCCCGCTCAACGGCGTTAAAAACAGCCTGGGGTATCTGGGGATTGCGCACTTCCTGCGTGTAACGGTTGCCCCGGCCCCTGGGCAGGGGTTCGATACGGAGGGTAAGTTCGGCCTCGTTTTCCTTTCCGGCCATGGTTCGGGAAAACTTTTCGGTATGCTCAACGGCCCTGCCCACCGATTCGCGGTAGGTAACCTGGGGATTACCCACCTTGGCTTCAACCTTATATTCCTTGAGTATGCGGGTTACCAGTACGTCAAGGTGAAGTTCGCCCATGCCCGAAATGATGAGCTGGCCTGTCTCTTCGTTTTCCCTGGTGGTAAACGTGGGGTCCTCTTTGGCAAGCAGGGCAAGGGCCTCCTTGAGTTTGTCCTGTTCGGACAAGGTCTTGGGTTCAATGGATACCGACATGACAGGCTCGGGGAAGACCATCTTTTCGAGCAGCACGGGCCAGCCTTCGCTGCCTATGGTGTCCCCGGTCTGGGCAAGTTTCATCCCTATGATGACGCCTATATCCCCGGCGGAAAGTTCATCCATGGGCTCTGACTTGTTGGAATGCATGCGGAGTATGCGGTTGACCCTTTCCCTTTTTCTCTTGCCCATGTTGTTTACCATAAGCCCCGGCTTTATCACCCCTGAGTACATGCGTACATAACAGAGGCTTCCCGCCTCCCGGTCGTTTTGTATTTTGAATACCAGACCCAGGGGCTGGGCCTGGGGGTCGCAGGGAATTTCCACGGTTTCGTCTTTTTTCAACTGATGGCCCAGAGCCGGGGCAACCTCGTCAGGGGCCGGAAGGTAATATACCACGCCGTCAATGAGGGGCTGGACTCCCATATTCCTCCGGGACGCCCCGGCAAAGACAGGAAAGATTTTCCGGTTGAGTACGGCCCCGCGCAGTTCGGCGCGCAGGAGTTCGGCGGAGATTTCCTCCCCCGCAAGGTAATACTCGGTTATGGCGTCAGACTCGCGGGAAAGGGCGTCGATGATTTTTTCGCGCCATTCCCTCGCGGCGTTCTCCCGTTCAGGGGCCACCGCCGAGAATATCATTTTTTCCCCTTCCGACGCGGCGTCCCAGCGTATTTCCCGCATATCAATGAGGTCGATGACCCCTTCAAAAGAACTTTCCCTGCCCAGCGGTATCTCCAGCGCCACGGGCCGGACGCCGAGCTTGGTCCGTATATCCTCCAGCACGGGAAAAAAATCGGCCCCGACGCGGTCCATCTTGTTGACATACCCTATACAGGGAACATGGTAGTGTTCGGCCTGGCGCCAGACAGTCTCGGTCTGGGGTTCCACGCCGCGCACAGCGTCGAATATGGCTACGGCGCCGTCCAGGACCCTGAGGGACCGTTCCACCTCGGCGGTAAAATCCACATGCCCCGGGGTATCAATGATGTTAATCTGGTAATCTTTCCAGTAGGTCGTGGTAGCGGCGCTCTGTATGGTGATGCCCCGCTCCTGTTCCTGTTCCATCCAGTCCATGATGGCTTCGCCGTCGTCAACTTCCCCTATACGGTGGCTCTTGCCGGTATAATACAGCATTCTTTCTGTAGTAGTAGTTTTCCCG